>CAYGNU010000236.1:0-7008 GCA_964351175.1 uncultured Roseivirgaceae bacterium
ATACAGGCCTTTTTGGTGGCTTTTTTGGGGGCTCTTTTATTTGGCCTAATTCCTGTTTATCACATTGCTGTAATTTCCCTTTTTCTTATTGGTTCAGGAATGGCGATGCTTCAGGTGGCAATTAACCCATTACTTAGAGTAGCCGGTGGAGAGGAGAATTTTGCATTTAATTCGGTTGTGGCACAGCTCTTTTTTGGATTGGCCTCTTTTCTTAGTCCACTAGTTTATACTTATTTAGTACTCAATGTAGGGACTGATGATTCAAATTTCGTTCTCTCTACTCTAAGTAGTCTAGTACCTGAAAATCTGCCTTGGATTTCTCTGTATTGGTTATTTGCGTTTGTATCTCTATTGATGGTGATTGTTATCGGTGTTTCAAAATTCCCGGTAGTTGAAAAAAACGAGGACGAAAAAGTAGGGGCATTAGAGACCCATTTGGAACTGCTTAAAAACAAAAACGTCATTCTATTCTTCCTAGGTATTTTTTGTTATGTGGGAACAGAGCAAGGAGTAGCAAATTGGATTTCTGAGTTTCTCTCGACTTACCATGGATATGATCCACAAACTGTGGGTGCAAGTACGGTATCATGGTTTTGGGGAATGATGACAGCAGGTACCGTTCTTGGTTTATTCCTTCTAAAGGTAATGGATAGTAAAAAAGTACTTGTTCTATTTACATCTATTGTTCTTTTATGCTTTACCGTTGCATTATTTGGTTCGGGTTCAGTAGCGCTCTACATGTTCCCTGCTATCGGGTTCTTCATAGCGGTAATGTGGCCAATTATATTTTCATTAGGACTTAATTCTGTTTCAGAACATCATGGCTCAGTTTCAGGAATCTTGGTAACTGGAATTGCCGGTGGCGCTATTATGCCTCTTATTGTTGGCTCATTAGGTGATTTATTTGGTTTACGAGTTGGGCTGATGTTTCTATATATCACCTTCGGATATATCTTAAGTATTGGTTTTTGGGCAAAACCTCTTATAAGTAATAAGACCATAGAATTCGGCAAGAAAGAAACGGAAGCAAGCTAACAAAAAAGGTTAAGAGGTTTAAGTGACTAACACTTGTCTTATAGGAATCGACTTAGGAGCTACAAATGTTAGAGTTGCCCGAGTTGAGAATAGGAAGATTATTGAGCTAGAATCTGAGCCTATAATTAATTCCGCGAATCCTGAGGACTTAATCAACCAAATAAAAAGCCTGATTAAAAACCTTGTTGTTCCAAAAGTTGAAGGAATAGGAATTGGTGTTCCAAGTGTGGTTGATGTAGAAAAAGGTATTGTATACGATGTTCAGAATATACCCGCATGGAAAGCAGTACCTCTTAAATCAATTTTAGAAGAAGAATTCAATATTTCTGTGCACATCAACAACGATGCTAACTGCTATGTACTTGGGGAAAAATATTTTGGCAAAGGGCTTGGAATAGATTCTATAGTAGGGTTGATTTTAGGAACAGGCTTTGGTGCCGGTTTAGTTATGAATGGCAAACTGGTTTCCGGCGAAAACTGCGGAGCGGGAGAAGTTGGAATGTTGCCTTATAGAGATTCAATTTTTGAACACTACTGCTCCGGACAGTTTTTTGAAATTCAGAAGAATAAGAAAGGACAGGAAGTTTTTGATTTAGCCCAAAAAGGTGATGCAAAAGCCATTGAGATGTATAAAGAATTTGGTATGCATGTAGGTAATGCAATAAAAGCTGTTATGTATGCCTATGACCCGGCACTTATCATTTTAGGGGGTTCAGTATCTAGTGCGTTCCATTTGTTCAGAGATACGATGTATGAGGCAATGGATGATTTTGCATATCCGGAATCACTAAAAAAAGTACAAATCGAAATTTCAGAGTTGGAACATGTTGCAGTACTTGGAGCTGCTGCATTACAACTAAATCAACAAAAAATATCTAACAACTAAGCGAGAACATCATGAAAAGCTTACCAGAAAATACATACGGAAGTCTTGTCAAAATTTTAATCCTTTCGGTTATATTTTTAGGGTGTAATGTTTCCAGTTCTGGCACAAAAATTCCTGTAACTGTAGAAAATAATATTGCTGGAACCCCACAGGTTTTTGGAGTTCCTATACCCCAAGGTGAATTGTTTTCTCCAGACCATGTTCGTGTACTTAATAGTAACGGTAATGAAATTCCTTCTCAAATCACCAAGGTAACTACTTGGGAACCTGCAGATAATAGTATTAAGTGGTTATGGGTTTTCTTCTTTACCGAAGAAGGTGAATCATATAATGTTGAGTATGGCGAAAATATCAGAAACGGAAGGTTGTACGATGATATGGTAGTTGTAAATAATAATCAGCGGCCAAATGGAGAAGTTGTAGTAAATACGGGGCCTCTTCGTTTTACAGTTGAGAAAGGCGAAGGAGGAGGTTTTCAAAGATCTCCCGCAGGCAGTGGTTTTCTTGATAAAGTAGAATTGGATTTAGATGGTAACGGTTTTCAGGAAAATGAAATAATAGCTACGGGAACACCGGGAAGATCTTCTTTTCTAGATTTACTGGATAAAGCAGGGCTAGACCCATCAAAAGCAGTGGTAAAAAGAACAGTTAAAGAAAAAGGAACTGGACCACTTCATGCCATTATAAGGGTTGAAGGGGATTATATTTATTCTAGAAAAGATAATAATAGTGCACCTTTTATTACTCGAATTCATGCTTATGCGGGAAAGAGTTACATCAAAGTTCAGCATACTTTCGTTTACACCGGGGAACCGGATATGCATAAAAAGCTACCCGGGGAGTATGAAGCAATAGCTACTCAAAATGGTCAAATTATTGATGAAACTCGTTTAGGAAATGATCCGGGTTTTATGATTCCAAATGATCAAATTGCTTCGACGGGATTGGCTCTAAATTATAATTTGTCTGAAAACAAAACCATCACAACTGCCTATTATGATGGTAAATGGTATTCTCCGGGAGATAGTAAAAGGATGAGTTCTGAATTTGCAACTAAAGCTGAATTTTCACTTCTCCAAACCGGACCTAATTCATCTCAAATTCCTCCACTTGATAACTCAAGTCCTGAAAGTAGAATGGAAGGCGTTTTTAACGCTCAGCTTTCTAGCGGTTCAGGAGATGATATTTCTAAAGAAAGAGCGCCTGGCTGGGTTGATATCTCAGATGAAAAATGGGGTATATCAGTAGGATTTCAAAGCTTCTTTGAAGAGTATCCAAAAGAAATAGGCGTTGATGGAGATAAAGTTACAGCGTATATCTGGAGTCCATCTGTAGAACCTATGAGTTTTGCCAAAAAGGATAATGACAACGATAGCGGAATGATTGGTAATTTTGCGCAAGGTTTAGCTAAGACTACTGAAATGGTGTTTAATTTTCATAAAACTACCTCCGGAAATGAGATAGAGAAAGATGTTAAACGATTTCTTGACTCACCCGTTACTCATGCTTCACCAGATTGGTATTCCAAGTCAGAAGCGTTTGGTAAAATGGCGAGTAGTTCAGAAAAGTATGCTACTTATGAAAGAGGCCTAGAGTATAAATTTCAATGGATGAAATATAACCAAGAGTGGGAGCCATGGTATGGTATGCTAAATTATGGTGATAATTTAACTTATTACTATAACAACGAATGGATTCAATGGACTAACAACGAGCCCGGAAATGATTATATGTGGTGGCTACAATTTGTTAGAACCGGAAACCCGATATATTATAAAACAGCCAAAGCAGCAAGTATGCATACCATGGATGTCGATAATATTCACTGGCCTAAAGACCCAGTTTATTTTGGAGATACTAATGAGTCATTGCACGCTTTCCAAATTGAGGATTTGCCCAAAGGCTCTCCATATATAGGTATGGGTCGTCGTCATGCGGCTCAGCATTACACATCACTTCTTAGTGCTCACGTTTGGGCAGCAGGCTGGGTTAGTTCTTACTATCTGGATGCTAATCACAGAGGGTTAGAAGTAGCAATGGAGACCGGTGATTATTATACAAGAAGAATTTTTGGCGAACATGGTTTACGAGGCCGTAGACTTTACTTATCTATCTGGAATCTTGCTGAAATTTATGATGACACAAAAATTGAAAAGTATAAAGTAGAACTTGATGACAGGGTAGAAAAAATGATGGAATTACAATACCATCCAGATCAAGGTAATTCGATTATATTAAATCGTTACGGCTATGCACAAATATATGCTTCTAATGGGCTTCGTAAATACTACCAACTTACGGGTGATGAGAAAGTGAAACAGTCTGTAATCGACCATGCTGTTCGCGTGCGAGATGTTCCTCCACTTAACCATGAGATGGAATCATATCTATCTTCCATAAGTAGTTTAGTTCTTGGATATGAATTTTCAGGTGAAAAAAGCCTATTGGATGAAGCTGTAAACAGGGCAAAATATTTGAGAACGGATGAACTGCCTCAGGAATTCAGTGCTTACCAGAACCAAAAAATTCTTGCAGAAGCACTAGAAGAAGCAAGTAATTTCCCCAAAAATGATACAGGTTTTAGACCTGCCATTTGGCAGATTACAAATGGCTTGCGCATTTTTGGATGGACCAGTATTTATAATGTACCTTATCTTGAATATTGGATGGAAGAGGAAGGCTACCCAGCAGATGAATAATTTAATTTATGGATAATATTTTTTCTCATAGCAAGCGCGTCGGGTTTCTCGGCGGGCTTGCTGTATTTTTAGTTTTACTATTTATTCCTGCTCCTGAAGGGTTATCTGAAGAAGCATGGAGAACTGCTGCGGTTACCATTCTTATGGGTATTTGGTGGATTACTGAAGCAATTCCTATTTCTGCAACGGCACTACTTCCTATCGTACTATTTCCGGTTTTAGGAGTCGGCTCAATTTCATCGGCAACTACTCCTTATGCGAACCCACTTATTTTTTTATTTATGGGTGGCTTCATTATTGCCGTTGCAATGGAAAAGTGGCAGCTACATAGAAGAATTGCAATCAGCATTTTAAGTGTGGTTGGGGTAAAGCCGTCCTCAATCATTATTGGATTTATAATTTCATCTTCATTTTTAAGCATGTGGGTTAGCAATACGGCAACAGCTATTATGATGCTTCCAATTGCAGTATCAATTCTTGATTTGGTAAATACCGATGACAAAAAAGGTAAGATCAATTTTGAGATTGTACTAATTCTCTGCATTGCTTATGCCTGCAATATCGGAGGGATGGGTACATTGATAGGTACACCACCTAATGCGTTGCTAGCAGGTTTTTTAAATGAGAATTATGGAATAGAGATAAGCTTTTTACAATGGATGATGGTTGGAGTACCAATTATGCTTATTTCATTACCGATTATGTATTTTGTTTTAACGAAATTGGTTTATCCAATAAAACTTCAGGAGTTAGAAGGTGGTAAAGACCTTATTAAAAACCAGATGGATAGCCTAGGAAGTATTTCAGGTCAAGAAAAAAAGGTAGCAATAGTTTTTATTTCAGCAGCTTTACTTTGGATATTCAGACCTCTGATTGGGGATTTAATTCCGGGTCTTTCAGATGCCGGTATTGCTATTCTTGCTTCAGTTGTATTGTTTATGATTCCATCAGGAAATCACGATCGTGAAGGTCTACTGATTTGGTCTGACACTAAACGATTACCATGGGGAGTTTTAATTCTTTTCGGTGGTGGACTAAGTATGGCTTCGGCAATTAGTAGTACGGGTTTAGCAACATGGATTGGAAATGGTATTGGTGGCTTAAATGCATGGCCAATAGTTTTAATTATAGTGATAGTAATTGCACTGATAGTTTTTCTTACTGAAATGACAAGTAATACAGCTTCTACAGCTGCTTTTCTTCCAATACTAGCTTCGGTTGCAATAGGCTTGGGTCAAAATCCATTACTTCTGGCAATTCCTACAGTTTTTGGTGCAAGCTGTGCGTTCATGCTTCCGGTTGCAACACCTCCTAATGCTATTGTTTATGGGAGCGGTAAGATCACCATTCCCGAAATGTCTAAAGCTGGGTTATGGCTGAATATGATTTTCATAGTACTCCTTTCTGTAGCCTCTTTAACTTTGATTAGCTGGGTTTTTGGAATTGAATTGGGAGTAATTCCTGAGTGGGTTCAATAATCATGATCCAATAGTTTACATTACTCTTTCAATCACCTTAAAACTCTCCTTGCCTCGTAAGCGGTAAAATCAAGAAAAACTATATAGATCCAGCCCAACCTATCCAATGCCTGATTAAGGCAGATTGTAGTAATGTGTGAACAGACAGAAAAGAGGTACGCAGACAATATCCCAGCAAAATACGCAATATAAATCCTCTTCTAGTTTGTGTACTTTTTGCATTGAAAGATGTACCAATGGATTCTATGGCAGAAAAATCAGATTTATTTTCAATCAACTTAATTTCTTAAAATTGATTACACAATAAATAATTATACTTTTTGTTTTGATAAGCAACTTAATCCATTCTTATTTGAAAAAAATCCTTTTCCTCCTTTTAGGGTGCATTTTTTCCGGTTCTATCTCGGCTCAAAACTATACAGTAAGTGGATATATAAAAGACAAGCTTACAGGCGAAGTTCTTATTGGAGCTAACCTATACAACACATTAAAAGAAAATGGTGCAGCTACTAACTCCTTTGGATTTTTTAGTTATACAACTAAAAAAGATAGCGTAGAATTAATCGTCAGCTACATTGGATATTCGGTTGAGAAAGTTTCCTTTTTTTTGGACAAAAATATTGAGCTAACTATCGAGCTTACTCCAGGAGATGTATTAGACGAAATTGTAGTTACTGCTGAGGAAGAACGGATAGAAGAGGTAACACAGATGAGCCGGGTTACTATTCCTATTCAGCAAATTAAATCTATGCCAAGATTGCTAGGTGAAGTGGATGTGTTAAAAGCACTACAAATGGTTCCGGGAGTGCAATCTGGTGCAGAAGGAACTAGTGGTTTGAAAGTACGTAGTGGAGCTCCGGATCAGAATCTAATATTACTGGACGGGGATCCGAATTATAATGCATCGCAT
>CAYGNU010000237.1:0-6973 GCA_964351175.1 uncultured Roseivirgaceae bacterium
ATAATCACCTATCTTATATCCCTTTTGTATTGCTTCTTGCTTACTTGTCCTTCTTAAAAATACCTCGATTCTAAACACAAGCTCTTCCATACTAAAAGGCTTGGTGATATAATCATCACCACCTCTTTTGAAACCTTCAAGTCGGTCTTCTTGCATAGCCTTGGCAGTGAGAAATAGAATAGGAACTTTACTATTACTGAACCTAATATTTTCAGCTAAAGTGAATCCATCCATTTTTGGAAGCATAACATCCAAAAGGCAAAGGTCAAATGATTCATTTTTAAATATTTCTTGTGCTTCTTGACCATTGACCGAATGTATGATTTCGTAATTATGCAAAGACAAATTGTCCTTAATTACAAAGGCCAATGATGTATCATCTTCAACCAGTAAAATTTTACCCTTTGACATTTAATAGTGTAATTGTAAAAGTACTTCCCTCACCTTCTTTGCTCTCTAAATCAATTTTTCCTTTATGGGCGTTGAGGACTTGCTTTACATAGCTTAAGCCCAACCCAAATCCCTTAACATCATGTAAATTACCAGTGGACACTCTGAAAAATTTATCAAAAATTCGCTTTTGATTTTCTTGACTGATGCCTATCCCATTGTCTTTAATCTTTATTATCAGACGCTGTTTTTGATTATAGGTTTCAATGCTAATCTCAGGCTTTACACTACAATATTTTATGGCATTATCAATAAGATTAAATAGCACATTGGTGAAATGCAACTTATCAACATTACATAAAGTGTTAGCCGCTTCCAGACTTAAGTGAATTTCCTTTTCTTGTTCAACGCCTGCTGAAATACTTTCTACGACCTCATTTATTATTTCATGAATGTTCAATGCTTCCTTTTTCAAAGCTACTTCGTCATTATCCATCCCTGCCATTTGCAAGACCCGCTCCACCTGATTTTTAAGGCGTTGGTTTTCATTTTTAATGATCGTTGTATAATTCAAATACCGCTCAGGCTGTTGCGTAATTTGAGGATCACTCAAAACATCCACACTTAAAGCAATGGTAGATATTGGCGTTTTGAATTCGTGGGTCATATTGTTGATAAAGTCATTTTGAATTTCTGATAATCTCCGTTGCCTTAGGATTACAAACATGGCATAGGAAAAGAAAATGACTACTAACAGCAAAACTGAAGATGAGAATATCCAAATACCCATCCTGTTAGTAATGATTGAGGCCTTATTCGGAAACTGAACTCCAAAATAGTAACTCTGATTTTCCCATTTAGGAAGTCCTGCACTGGAGGCCTCGTTATGCTCCTGATCAAAAGAAACATAATTGCCATATACCATTTTGTCATTGGTACAATCATATATGCCATATTCAAAATCAAAGGCAATACTTCTTTTCTCAAATTCTGTCTTTAATAAGTACTCTAGCAAATTGGCATCAATCTCATTATTGATCATGACCACATAATAATTAGTGCTTAGCTGTTTGATTGGATTTACAGTTGGTACAGCCGCTTCATTAATTTCAAAAAATTGATTGGCCACATTAAAAAGTGCCGTATTAACATCTCTGTTGAAAAGATCCTCTTCAGTATCAAAGGCCTTATTAAACCAATACACTTGAGTAGCCACAATACCCAAGATGCTTATGGCTGCCATTATTACAAGTGCTAAAATGGATTTTCTTTTCATTTTTAAAATGATCGTCTGTTGAAAGTAATGAAAAATTATCAGCTGACTGAATAATTAACATCTTGTTAACAAATCTAGAAACCTAATAAAACAGACATAGAGCCTACTTTAACGACAAAAGAAAATATCAGAAAAAAGAAAATCTTAATGCTTGCCTCCCAAATTTTAACAGGCAAATAACATCACTTTATCAATAATATTCTTGCCTTAACATTTCTCTTAAGTTGTCATAACAGTGTGTTACTAGCTTAGCGTGCTAAAACTAATCACGCATTACTATGACAAGAAAATTACTATCAACAATCTATTTTTTACTCTTTGCTGGTGCACTATTTGCACAATCTACAGGTATAAGCGGAAGAATAACTGACGAAAACGGACTGCCAATGCCAGGTGCTTTGGTAGTGCTAACGGACATTAACCGTGGAGCAATAACAGACAACCAAGGCGGTTTTACTTTACTGAATGTATCAACCGGAACACACCAAATTAAAATTAGCTTTATCGGATATGCAACCATCGAACAAGATGTAGAAATTATATCGGGAACATCCTTGAACTACAGTATGGAAGTAAGTACCATGCTGGGCGATGAAGTTGTAGTAATAGGTGATCGATTGAAGGGTCAAGCTAAAGCTCTTAACCAACAAAAGACTAATTCTAACATTACCAATATTGTTGCCTCTGACCAGATGGGTAGATTTCCTGATGCCAATATCGGAGATGCCATGAAAAGAATACCAGGCATTACTATGCAGTATGATCAGGGTGAAGCTAGAGATATCATTATAAGAGGAATGGCGCCACAGCTTAACGCTGTAACATTAAATGGCGAGCGGCTTCCTTCTGCAGAAGGTGATAACAGACGAATACAAATGGATTTGATTCCTTCTGACATGATACAAACTGTAGAAGTAAACAAAGCAGTATTGCCTAATATGGATGCTGATGCTATTGGCGGTTCTGTGAACTTAGTAACTAGAAGAGCTCCCGAAAACTTCAGATTCTCAGGAACACTGGCATCTGGAGTAAATTTATTGTCTGAGAAACCAATCTATACTGGCTCATTCACCATAGGGGACAGATTTTTAGATGATAAATTAGGAGTGATCTTATCTGCGTCATACAACAATCATGATTTTGGTTCTGACAATGTTGAGGCCGTTTGGATTGACTCAGATGAAGGTGCCGTTATCGATGAGTTTGATATAAGAGAATATCAAGTGCAGCGAGTACGAAGAAGCACTTCATTAGCCCTAGATTATGATTTTAATTCTAAACATAGTGTGTATTTATCATCAATGTATAATTGGAGAGATGATTGGGAAAACAGATTTAGAATGCGCGTTAGCCAATTGGAGGATGCGTTTGACGATGGCGCTTTTACAAAATTCGAAAATGGTACTTATGATATTACTGACGGTCGTGTAGAATACCAAACTAAGGGAGGTCTTGATAGTGATCGAATAAAAGCTGCTAGATTGGAAGATCAAAGAGTTTATAATGTAACACTAGGAGGAAAGCATGTTTTCAACAAACTGAAAGCTACATGGAGTGCCACTTATGCCAAAGCTTCTGAGGAAAGAGCCAATGAGCGTTATATGAGCTTTAGAGATGGCGGTCAAAACGTGCTGATGGACGTAAGAAACACTAAAGAGCCTTTCGCGTATTTGACAAACCCACAGGACAACTTCAATTTAGAATTGAATGAGATCACAGAACAATATGGATACACTGAAGATGTTGATTTAAATGGGAAGCTTGATTTTCAATATCAGTACAATGAAAATGGTATTTTAAAATTTGGAGGCCGTTATAGATCAAAAGACAAAAACAGAGCAAACAACTTCTTCGAGTATAGCCCTGTTGATGATACCTTTATTACAACGCTTTCAAGCATACCTAACAGCAGTCAAAGTAATGCAGATTTCCTTGCAGGATCGCAGTATCAAGCAGGATACTTTGCTACTCCTGAATTTCTTGGTGGATTAGACCTGAACAATACTTCATTATTTGAAAAAGAAGATATTCTCGATGAGTACTTGCCAGGAAACTACAATGCAACTGAAAACATTTATGCTGGCTATGTCATGGCGGATCATCAGTTGACTTCTAAATTCTCTGCTATAGTGGGTTTAAGATACGAGTATACAGATATTGAATACACTGGAAATATTCTTGATCTAGATGAAGAAACATTTACCAAAGAAACAAGATCAAGTAACTACGCTAACTTCCTTCCTGGGGTTCATTTGAAATATGATATTAATCCTGATTTCATCTTAAGAATGGCATGGACTAATACCATTGCAAGACCAAACTATTTTGATCTCGTACCTTATGCTGAGTTTAGCCCTGGCGACCAGGAATTAGCCAGAGGAAATCCAGATTTGGAGGCAACAACTGCAATGAATTTTGATTTAATGGCTGAGAAATATTTCAAAAGTGTTGGATTAATTTCAGGAGGTTTGTTTTACAAAGATGTGGATAATTTTATTTACGGACAGACTACCCAAAACTACTCTGACCCACAATTTGGAAATGATTTAGAATACTCCTTTCCAAGAAATGGTGGAACTGCCAGCATCTATGGTTTTGAAGCTGCATTCCAAAAGCAAATCTGGAAGGGCATAGGGTTGTACCTTAACTATACCAGAACTGAGTCTACTACAGATGGTATTGAAGGAAGAGAAGACGATGATCTTGAATTGCCAGGAACTGCAAACAATATGTTCAACGCTTCTTTGAGCTATGAAACAGAAAAACTTGTAATACGAGTATCTGTAAATTATGCCAGCGATTATATTGACGAGATTGGTGGAGATTCTTTTGAAGATAGATTTTATGATGAGCAGACTTTCCTTGATATCAATGCTTCTTATGCCATCACTCCTAAATTCAGAGTGTTCCTTGAAGGAAACAACTTAACTAATCAGCCTTTGAGATATTATCAAGGCATCCAGTCAAGAACGATGCAGATGGAATATTATAATGCACGTTTCAACATTGGTGCTAAGTTTGACTTGTTTAAATAGTAAAACCTAAATTAAAATTTGTTGGCTTGTTTTAGTGTCACTTTAATTAGGGATACTAGACAAGCCATTTTTAAAACAATAAGCACACTTATGCATCATAGAATAATACTTTACGCAATAGCGCTAGCAGCCTTTGGTTGTATTAAAAAACAGGAAAAACAAACTTCTGTTTCGGATATCATTAGGCCTTTAATAGTTACTGAGCCAGTGGCTCATGACACCGATGATCCTGCCATTTGGATTAATAAAGTAGATCCTTCAAAGAGTTTAATTATAGGTACTGATAAAGGGGGTGACGAAGGTTTGGGAGGCCTGTATGTGTATGATTTGAAAGGCCATATAATAAAGGACAAAACGGTCTTGGGAATCAAGAGGCCTAACAATGTAGACATTGCCTATAATTTACAAGTTGGTGATAAAACTCTGGACATAGCCATTTGTACTGAGCGATATACTAATAGCATCAGAATATTTAGTTTACCGGATATGCAACCTCTTGACTCCGGTGGCTTAGAGGTCTTTGACGGGGATTCACTTAGAGACCCCATGGGAATTGCGCTTTATACCGATCCTTCTACAAATGAGATTTCAGCCATTGTGGGTAGAAAAACGGGTCCTACTGACAGTACCTATTTATGGCAATACAAATTGAAAGCAGATAGCACTGGCTTAGTTCAACTTGACTTGGTTCGCAAGTTTGGAGCCTTTAGTGGTATTAAAGAAATAGAATCTATTGCTGTGGACAATGAGTTAGGCTATGTTTATTACTCTGATGAAGGTGTGGGAGTACATAAATACTATGCTCACCCTGATAGCTCTGGAGTTGAGTTAGCCTTGTTTGGATCTGGGGATTTTAAAGATGATAATGAGGGCATTTCCATCTACAAAATGGATCAAGGAAAGGGTTATATCCTTGTTTCTGACCAACAGGCCAACCGTTTCAATGTGTATCCAAGGGAAGGATCCACTTCAAACCTTCATGAGCATAAGCTTTTAGGCTCCGTTAATACATCTACGAATGAAAGTGATGGTAGCGATGTCACAAACATAGCGCTTAACAAAACTTTCCCTCAAGGGCTTTTTATAGCCATGTCTGATGACAAAACATTCCAATTATATTCCTGGGCAGATATTTTACGGGGCATTAATCAACCATCTGATAATTAGCAACATTAAGGGGTGAGAAATGATTTCTCATCCCTTTTCTTTAACTCTTTTTTGTATTAAGTTCAGGGCTTGAATTTTTTAGCCATGAAAATGTCCTTGTCCCGATTAACCAAAACTGCCGTAGTGATTGGCATTATATTATTGTCAATCAATACCTATGCTCAAGGTCCTTTTTATCCTGCAGAATCTAGGGGTGAAGTTGAAAATAACGAGATTAATGAGGCTTCAGGCCTGGCTGCCGGTATTAATAATCCAAACATGCTCTGGACACATAATGACAGTGGTGGTAAAGCAAGAATTTTTTTAATTGATGAACATGGACACTTCAAAGCAGAATTTAACCTAAAAGGGATAGAAAACCGTGATTGGGAAGATATCTACTCTGGGCCGGGGCCTGATGCCAATAAAAACTATCTCTATATTGCTGAAACGGGCGATAATAAGGCGGTTCATGATCTCAAATATATCTATCGGTTTGAAGAGCCTAAATTGACTGATGCCGGTAGAGAAATTTCAAATATTGATGTCATCACCTTCATTTATCCTGACGGGAAAAGAGATGCGGAAAGCCTTTTTGTTGATCCACAAACCAAAGACATTTATGTCCTTTCAAAAAGAGAGCAAAATATTGGCATATATAAGGCTGCTTATCCACAATCTACCTCCAAAACCATAACGCTTGAAAAAGTAGGTGTAATACCCTATTTCAATACGGTAGCGGCTGATATCACGCCTGACGGTCAGGAAATTCTGATCAAAACATATAGTACCATTTATTATTGGAAAAGAGATGGACAATCCATAGCTGAGTTATTAATGACAGAACCAACCTTTGTTCCTTATATTATTGAACCTCAGGGTGAGTCCATCGCTTGGAAAAAGGATGGCTCTGGTTTTTTTACTTTAAGTGAAGAGCCAAGAGAAATAGAAGCTGTTTTATATTTCTATAGAAAGAGATAATTAAAACAGCTCCAAAATCTGCAATGCAGTAAATACTAATGCCAACGAGAGGATAATGTTAATTGCCTTTTTCAAGGATTCATTCTTCATATATTTCTGAATGAAGTTGCCAAACAAGGTCCAAATTGAAATTGCACTAAAGCAC
>CAYGNU010000238.1:0-6941 GCA_964351175.1 uncultured Roseivirgaceae bacterium
TTGATTTTAATCGAATCTTTAATACTTTTATGGAATACTTTGGCTTTAATCAAAAACCACTACGTGATGAAAGTAAGATTTGCGATGTTTCTATTAGTTCTTTTTGGGTTGTCGGCATGCACTCAATATACATGTCCAACATACTCTAAAAAAGATGTTAAGAAAAAAGAGGTAGTTCTCGAGAAAGAGAGAATTTAACTCTCCTTCTCTTTTTTTTACTTATTGGATATCAGTATTCCGAGCTACATCAGCCTCGGTTATTTCGTCACCTCCCATAATTACAAGTCGTTCAACTACATTACGTAGTTCTCTGATATTTCCCGTCCAAGGATTTTTCTTTAATAATTCTAATGCTTTTGGGGTAATTCCTTTAACCTTAGAACCATATTCTCCAGCTATATCTTCTAAAAATTTGGGTACTAGAAGCTCAATATCGTCAGCCCTATCTCTAAGGGCTGGCACCTTAACAAGTATCACACTTAATCTGTGATACAGGTCTTCTCTAAAATTGCTATTGGCTATTTCTTCTTTCAGATTTTTATTTGTGGCAGCAACAACTCTTACGTTAACAGAGATTTCTTTGTCACCACCAACCCTAGTGATTTTATTTTCTTGAAGTGCTCTTAAAACTTTTGCTTGAGCTGATAAGCTCATATCGCCAATTTCATCTAGGAAAAGTGTTCCATCATTGGCCTGCTCAAATTTTCCTATCCTTTGTTTAATTGCAGATGTAAATGACCCTTTTTCATGACCGAATAATTCGCTTTCTATAAGTTCGGAAGGTATGGCTGCGCAGTTAACTTCTACCATTGGACCTTTAGATCTATTACTTTGTTCATGAATTTGTCTAGCGACTAGCTCCTTACCTGTACCATTTTCTCCTGTTATTAGCACTCGAGCATCAGTAGGCGCAACCTTTTCAATAGTTTCTTTTATTGCCAGTATATTTTCGCACTCTCCCACAATTTGAGAGCCTTTGGTCACTTTTTTCTTTAAAACCTTTGTCTCTTTTACTAGGGTGGATTTATCTAAAGCGTTTCTTAATGTAACCAAAAGTCTGTTCAAATCTGGTGGTTTTTGAATAAAATCATAGGCGCCTTTTTTAGTAGCTTCCACAGCAGTTTCTATAGTGCCATGAGCACTTATCATTACAAACTCTGTATCAACACCATTTTCTACAGCTTTAGTTAAAACTTCAATGCCATCCATTTTTGGCATCTTTATATCACATAGTGCTACATCAAACTTTTCCTTTAGAAGCATTTTGAGACCTTCTTCACCATCTTTTGCCTCTTCTACAGTATATTTTTCGTATTCAAGTATCTCCTTTAGAGTATTTCTTATACTCTGTTCATCATCAATAATTAGAATCTTTGCCATATTAATAGTTAAGTAAAAAAGCAAGCCTATAAGCCGGGTTCTGTTCTTCTGACAAGTCAGAAGCCTTATCATTTATCTAGCCCTAATGTCACCATCAGGATCAATCAACCTACCCATCCCACTAACTGTCCTAAAACAATGTACCAGCGAGCAACTGGTTGTTGAGTTATTTCCGAAGAGATAACTTATCAACGAGTGGGACTTATTTGGTCTTTCAACTCGTAAGGTTTACCATGCACTTCACTGTCACCAATGAAGACGGTGGGCTCTTACCCCACCTTTTCACCTTTTCCTTAATGCCTAAACATAAAGGTAGTTTGTTTTCTGCTGCACTTGCTGTCTTCGACAAGTCGAAGCCTTCCAGTTAGGAAGTACGATGCTCTATGTTGCCCGGACTTTCCTCCCGCCAATTGGCGAGCGATAAGGCGGCTTGCACGGCAAAGTTAGCCACAATAAATAATTTATTGGGTATAAGATTGGTAAACTATGTTTGAGCTATAAAACTCTTCAGCAATTAATGAACGTCAGCCCCTGTAAGCTTAAACTCATACTCATCGGCAACGTTTGCTACTTCCTGAATGATTTCTTTTAACAGCTGCTCAGTTGCGCTTTCAATAAAACTTGAGGCCTCAACATGTACATATTCATCAACAATAGAAAACTTTGCGTGGTTAAGGTTGGCATTTTCTTGAAGAAGGTTTTTTAGGTTCAAATCACCATCAAAAGCACAAACTTTTGAGGTAAATTCAATACCAAGCCTGTCATACCTGGAACTATGTTTCAACTTACCCAGTACCGTTTGAAACCTTTCGTCAGGGAGTGGTACAATAATTATTGAAGTTCTGCTGTCATATTCAGAGTAGGTTCCGCCTATTTCATTAGCATAGTTTTCCATGAATGCATTGAGGTCCATCTTGATTTTGTTTTAGTTTGACTAGTAAGTTATAAAATTGCTGTCAATAATAAAATGAATGAAACTTGAATTTATCTTTACTAAATTCCAAAGTAGGTGCCGGGAGCTTGATCATATTAACAATATAAAGGGCAGTATTTACAACTTTAGACCTTGTTTTATATTCGTTAAAGTCAAAATCTATCGCAAAAAATAATTGCCGTCTAGGGCTAAAACCATTCTCTACGTTATCTTTTTCATTGGCGTATACCATTCCCTTAGCACCATAACCGACAGCAATGTTCAGCCATTTGGGAAACCTCTCATTGAATTTAGACAGGTCAAAAGACAGCCATTGATGTTGACCATTATAGTCTTTTATTAGTTCTTCAATAAGAGTTGAACCTAATACTTCAGGGCGATATTTAGGATATTCGGTTCTTTGAAAAGAATACTTTGGATGAATTCTGATTTCACCCCAGAGTGATTGTTGACTAAGGAATAGAGCTGTTCCAAGGCTGTTAGCGATGATATCTCCAGATGATGCACCGTATTCAGCTGAAAAACCATCGAATATTTCGATAGGTGTCATGACCATTACACTCACCATTGATCCCCAAAAGATTGATTTTTTTTCCTCTACACCGGCCCATTTTAAACCTTTATAACTTGCCTTGCTAATATGAAAAGCTGAATAGAAATGACCCATTTTGTCCAACTGATACCACTGGCTGTTATCATTAAAGAAATGAAAAGGTTCTCTTTCAAAATCTGCATACCACAGACTTTGTAATGCAATGAGAGATCCACCATAAACAATACCGCTGCTAATTATTAGTGGTTTCAATCTTTTATTAACGGAAGTACTATCCTGAGCTTGCGCAAAACATGTAATTAAAAGAAATAGAATAATAAGCTTCCTATTCCAATTCATCTTCTTTCAATATTGCTTGACTATTTGAGGAGGTCGTGCTCTCAGGTTCTTCTTCCTCGTCAGTAGGGTTAGATTTTGAATTATCCCTACTCTTTTTGAATAAATCTTTTAGCTCATCAAAACTTTGAGTGTGAATTAAACTAAAACCTGTAGTTACGGTATTCTGATTTTCTTCTGTAGGATTAATCGGGTTATAATTCGTGCGATTGTACATTTTGACCTTGAATTTGCCGTCATCGGTTAATAAATATTCTACAGTCCAGTCACCAGCAATACTACTTACATCTGCTCTATTAGCCTGATTGGTAAACCCTCCATTCCTAGTTACACGGAGTCTTCCATCTAAAAATGTGTATGATAATCTAAGCTGGAAGGTGTTAAAGGCTTCTTGGTCTAATTTCCCAAAATCAACATCTATTTCCAGATTTTCATCAACTTGTGTAATCCAATAACTTAATTGGTTTGATAGTAATTCACTTACACTACTGCTAATAGATCCTTTTGTCTGGAATGATTGTAATGGTGAAAAACGCCTCAGCACAATTAAACTAAATACCTGTCTCTTTAATTCTTGTTCATCAATACTATTTTTGAACTTTAGAAATTCAAATTCCAAGTCTATAGGTTCACCAGTAGGGGTTTGAATGTTTCTTGGCAAATTGACCGTTGTAATGTCAAAATTGACACTTGGGGATAATAGTGCCCCATCAATCTCTAGTAATACGTTAACTGGGTATTTTCTTCTTATTTCTACCACTTCTGTTAAATCCTCTACTCCAGTGGATAAGTTAGTGAGCAATGGAGCAAAAGAAGCAAGCTGATTGTAGGTAGCATTTATATCCAAAACACCTTGATATGGATCTCCATACCATGAAATCTTGCTATTTTGGAGTATTTCAAATTCTTTATTAATTAGGTTGTATAAGGTGAAATTATATCCACCTTGCTGGATGTAGTAATCACCAAACATATTGAATTCACCCTTGGTGTCTATTTCAAGTTTGAGGTCACCGTTACCTCGCCCTCTAATAATATCACCAGACTTGATATCAAAAATGATTTCACAATATGCATCTGGAGTAACATCGAGATCAAAGTCCAATTTTAGTCCTCTTATGTTAATTTTGCTTACTACCTCTTCTACTTGTTGGTTAAGATTGCTACTTAAGTCTACAAAATCTATGTATTCTTCTTTTTCAATTGATTCTGTATCGCCTATAGGAATGTAAATTCGAGTTCCTTTTTCAGTTCGTGCATT
Organism: uncultured Roseivirgaceae bacterium; assembly: GCA_964351175.1. Lineage (GTDB taxonomy): Bacteria > Bacteroidota > Bacteroidia > Cytophagales > Cyclobacteriaceae > Fulvivirga. The sequence goes on from CAYGNU010000238.1 coordinate 4,465, forward strand.
GGCAACAATATTCATATTGTTAATCAATCCAATAAAATGAATATTTCCAGTTGCTACTCCATTACCATAAAAGAGTTCGTTATCAGTACTGGTAGTATTTAAAACCTGGAAATTAGTAATATTGGCACTCAAGTCAATACCCATATTTCTGAAATTGGTATGACTTAGATATCCATTTATAGCGCCACTATTTCCCTCTTCATCAAAAATTTGAATATCCTGAAATCCTATTTTGTTGTCAGTCAGGTAAAATTTTCCGTTTAAATTATAAGTGGTATTTAGGTAGTTAATATGCATTCCTGCATCTTTTATAAATCCGTTCCCATTTAAAAGAGGTGATGTCAATTTTCCGGTAATAGCAACTTTCCCGTCTAGGGTCCCTTTAAAATCTGTAAAATAGCTATCGAGAAAAGGTTCGAGTACTTTCACTTCAGTTCCATTAAGTTCCGCAAGAAGATTGAGGTTTTCTTCGTTGTAAGGTGAATAGGTACCTGTGAGGTTTAATATTTTGTATCCTAGCCTTTTGATACTACAGTTAATATCCGATTGCTTTTTTACATTATCCCAATTGCTAGAGGCAATAATATTTCCAATTAAAAACTCATCAATTTTAAACTCATTTAGTGTGTACCTATTATCAATTAATATGTTATTGTAAACATTCCTCACTTCACCATATCCGTCCACAATTCCATATAAGTTTTTGTTTATTAGAGTATTAAGAATATTTAGATTTAAACTATCGATGTCCAAAACTAATTTTGTTTCTGGATTCTCAGATATACCACCGTTAAGGGCAATTTTTTGGTTTTGATTGAATATGCTGAAATTATCCACCAAAACCTCTTTTCCGGAGATTGTGATCAGATTATCTCTCTGTATAAGCCACTTCTTGTCAAGTATTTGTAAATCTGAAGATTCTATTCTAATGTCAGTTGAATCTGTTTTGAAATCGATGGCCCCAAAAAGTAAAGCCCTATTTTCATATGCTGTTTGGAAGATGTCAAATTCAAAATCAATATGATTATTATTCCAAATCCCTTCAAATAGTAAATCTCGTGTTCCAATATTTGAAAGTTGCTGATTCTCAGAAGCTAAATAAACCATTGCTAGAACATTAGTACTATCAGATATTTTAGAAATATTTACTTGAATATCATTATTGATAAATTGGTTGTTCTTATATGTAATGCTATCAATATTCGTTTCAAGAGCTATAATAGACGTGTATCCACCAGTAATACTACCATTAATTCGGCTAGAGCTTGGTATAGAAAGTTCAGGGACAAATACATTAAGAAGAGGGTTAAGATCCTTAATCTGAACCTCGTATTCCATTTTAAAATCCGCCTCTTGTTCTTTGTTTTTTGAAGCATAATAGGCGGCTGTGGCTTCACTATCATTCTTTAAATTTAATTGATACTCCTTAATCAGTGATTTAACTTTTGCATATACCTGTGTAAAATCAAATTCCCCCTGCGTTTTAATGTTGAATAAATTTGAATTGAGAAAGACAATCCGTTGCTCTTCATCCTTATCAGATATTATAGACAAAGAGTCAATATGAATTGAGTTGTTTCTATATTCTATATATGTATTTAGGAAATTTGCACCACCCAATATCTCATCAACATTCAACCCTCTCGCATTTACATCTAAATTTGTTCTCACGAAGAGATCTTCATCAGTTAGGTTCAAAATTTTAAGGTTTGCTGTATCTAACTTGGCCTTTAAATTAAAGAAGTTAAGCCCTGCCCGCAGATCAATAGCCCCATTTACATCCAACTGCAGGTTGGGGTCATCTACTGTAGCAGTACCTTCAAAAAATTCTTTAGTAAATCGGGCATTGGTTTGAATATTCTCATATTCATAACCCTTTAAACCAATTTTTTCAACCTCACCATTTAGTTTGAAATCCGCTGTTTCGAGGGTAAACCCTGAACCTTTAATTTCCCCTTTTAATGTTACAGCGCCTATAATGTCATTTTTAGTATAACCACCCACATCGAAATTTTGCATCGATAATTCACCACTATAGACAGAATTACTTATATCCTCATTTAGTTTAAGATTAATATCAGAGCTTATTCGGCCGTACTCAGTGTAAAAATCACCTTTAGCAACAAAATCTGTTGGAAATCCTAGAAAAGAGGCACTAAAACTAACGTGTTCAAATGGATCAAGTCTACTATAAGATTTAGGATTGACATATTGCTTAATATCTTCAATAGTAACATAGGAATTGCTTAAATCAAAATCTATAAAAGTCTCTTGAAAGTTAGGTAACCCAGTCATTCTGATTTTCCCTTTTAAGGCCGTTCCGGTCCCAAAAGTGACATTTGCATTTTTAATTGTAAATGTCCTAACGTATCCATTAAGGTCTCCGCTGACCCTAAAGCTTTGCTTGTAAAACTTTGCACTTGATGCAAAAAGCCCCAGATCATCGGTATTAATCATAGAGTTATCAAGATGTGCAA
>CAYGNU010000239.1:0-6296 GCA_964351175.1 uncultured Roseivirgaceae bacterium
AAAGAAACACCAAGCCATACCTACAAGTTGGCGTTGAATGGTCAAAAAAATATTTATCATGAAAGTCCCTTCACTATTTAGAATAGCCAAGTACCAAAGGTTTAGAATTGAGCCTCGTTACTATGATCCTGTAAAAGAGGAGATAGAACAACGAACCAGTCAGATCAAGAGAGAATTAGCAGCTAATGGAGATGAGAATTTAGTATATAGATCTTCTAGAATAGCAGGGGCGTTTAAAAAGGGCAGGAGTAATGCTGGCGGTTCTGCTACGTTCATGCAATTGATCATCATGATGCTACTAGCCTTTGCAATTTTTGGTTATATCTATCTAGGAAATATTGCTCTGTATATTTTCGCCACAGCATCAGTATTATTGCTTTACTTAAAAATGAAAAGGATCATTTAGCCTACTTTCTTTGAATGTCTGATATCATTAAACTACTTCCTGATTCACTGGCTAACCAAATTGCTGCTGGTGAGGTGGTGCAGCGCCCGGCTTCTGCGGTGAAGGAGTTGCTTGAGAATGCCATTGATGCCGAAGCTACTTTTATCAAGCTAATCGTGAAAGAGGCTGGAAAGACATTCATTCAAGTCATAGACAATGGCAAGGGGATGTCAGAAACAGATGCTCGTATGAGTCTTGAAAGGCATGCCACTTCAAAAATCAGTAAATCAGAGGATCTTTTTTCTATCAGAACTATGGGTTTTCGGGGAGAGGCTTTGGCATCAATTGCTGCAGTTTCACAAGTGGAGCTGAAGACAAAACAAGCAGATCAAGAACTTGGGTCAACCATAGTGATCGAAGCTTCCGAAATAAAAAGGCAGGAACCTGCAGCTACTGAAAAGGGAACATCAATAGCAGTAAAAAATCTATTTTATAATGTACCAGCAAGGCGTAATTTTTTGAAATCCAATGGTGTGGAGATGAAACACATTGTTGAAGAATTTCAACGTATAGCTTTGGCTTACCCTGAAGTTGGGTTCAGTCTTCATCAAAATGATTTAGAAACTTATAGTTTGCCTCCAGGGAAACTTAGCCAGCGAATTGTGCATTTGTTTGGTAAAAACTATCAGGAACAGTTGGTAGCATGTGAGGAAAAACTTGAACCACTTTCAATATATGGGTATGTTGGCAAGCCTGAGTTTGCTAGGAAGACAAGAGGCGAACAGTTCTTTTTTGTCAATAACAGATTCATAAAAAGTAATTATCTGAATCATGCAGTAACCAAGGCATTTGAAGGGCTAATTGGTGAAGGATCGTATCCTTTTTATGTTTTGTTCATTAACATAGACCCAAAGCATATTGATATCAATGTCCACCCAACCAAAACAGAAATAAAGTTTGACGATGAGCGTACTGCCTATGCCATAGTTAGGGCCGCTGTGAGACAGTCATTAGCTACTCATAATATTTCACCCACCTTGGACTTTTCTGCGGATATTAATCTTACCCAGAAGATCCATATCAACCGTGAAACCATAAAGGATAAGAATTATAGTCAGTTTAGAAATACTGATGCAAGGCAGCAGTCAAATAAAGATAACTGGGAAAGTATATTTGATGAAAATGCTGGCAGAGCAGATTTCTCAAGAATAAGGGAAGAGGAGAGTTCTGAAATGACGCTGACCTTTGGGAGTGAAATGAATAATGAGTCTCAAGGTGATGCAAAGCCTGAAAAGGGCAAGCCTATTTTCCAGCTTCATCAGCGATATATTATAACTCAGGTAAAATCAGGAATGCTCATTGTTGATCAGCAAGCAGCTCATGAGCGAATATTATACGAAAAGTATTTACACTATTTAGAGCAACAGTCTGGTGTTTCGCAACAATCTTTATTTCCGCAGGCAGTTTCACTCAACCCTTCTGACTTCTCCCTCGTTATGGAGATGGAAGCAGAGATAAATTCATTGGGATTTATTATTGAACCTTTCGGTAAGAGTGATATTTTGATAAAAGGATTGCCCGCTGATTTAACTAATACTAATGAAAAAGAGGTGTTCGAGGGTCTTGTAGATCAATTCAAAAAGAACGTGGAATTATCATTACCCAAAAAAGAGAATTTGGCCAGGTCATTAGCGAAAAGGACAAGTCTTAAAATTGGCAATAGATTGAACCAAGAAGAAATGGAAGTGTTAATAGACCAACTTTTTGCTTGTAAAAATGCAAATTACGCTCCCAATGGAAGAAAGACATTTCATATCCTTGAAACATTAACAATTGAAAATTATTTTAACTAGACCTTTATGCAAAGACTAACACCGGTTGTTAAAAACCTGCTAATCATAAATGTTGTATTCTTTCTAATGCAGCAGATTTTCACGGGGATACATTTTACTCAAATGGTGTCATTGTGGAAATTTGGATCTGTCAATTTTGCCCCTTATCAGTTTATGACCTACATGTTTGCACATGGGGGTTTCATGCATATCCTTTTTAATATGTTGGGTCTTGTTTTCTTAGGGCCGCTTCTTGAGCAATTCTGGGGCCCAAAGCGATTCTTAATATTTTATCTGGTAACTGGTATTGGCGCGGGTATGTTATATAATGGTATTGAGTATTATCAGGTAAGTAAAGTTGAGAGTGCTGTGAATATATACATTGCAAATCCTGATCCTGAAGCATTTAATAGGTTAGTTGTTGAAAATATTGAATCAGCCAACCCGGCTATTTATGACTTTATTGATGCTTACGCTAAAAATCCTCAAAACGAAAGGTTGGAGGATCAAAGTATTGCTTATGCTAAACAGCTCTATAATGAAACTCATAACTATGGCTCTATGTTAGGAGCTTCAGGTGCTATATATGGTATATTGATGGCCTTTGGTTTACTATTCCCTAATACTGAGTTGATGCTTTTATTCCCGCCTATACCAATTAAAGCCAAGTATTTGGTGTTGATATTAGGCGCAATCGCATTATATTCAGGGATAAATAGATCAGGGGGTGATAATACAGCTCACTTTGCCCACCTGGGAGGGATGGTTTTTGCATTTATTATGATCCAGATTTGGAAGAATGACAGAAACAAATTTTATTAAGCAACAATGTACAACAGTATAAAAGACGATTTCAAAAATGCCTTCAATAGGCCGAACAGTGCTCACCGACAGTTGATTATTATCAATGTAGTGGTCTACTTATTTTTAGTGCTATTATATGTCTTATCTTCTGTTATAGGTTTCCCTGGACTTTTTGAAGCGATACATAATCAATTTAGTATTCCACCAGTTTTTTCAGACTTTTTGATGAGGCCTTGGACCATCATCACCTATGCTTTCGCTCATAGTCTTAGTGGTATCTTTCACATTTTGATGAATATGTTGGTATTCTATTGGTTTGCAAAACTGATTGTAGAATATCTTGGGAGCGACAAGGTCATCATTCTTTATGTTTTAGGTGCACTAGCAGGGGGCATTGCTTATTTATTGGTTTACAACCTGATACCTTTTTATATAGAACGCTCGGGTTTCCCTGGAATGGTAGGTGCTTCAGCTGCAGTTTTTGCTGTAGTTGTTGCTGCGGCTACGCTATTGCCTAATTACACCTTTATGCTAATGTTTATAGGGCCTGTAAATATCAAATACATAGCTGGATTTTTTATTGTCACTTCACTTTTAGGGTCTGTCCAGAGCAATGCTGGAGGTAATATAGCTCATTTAGGGGGCGCATTCATAGGTTACTTTTATATCAAACAGTTACAAGGTGGAAATGACTGGGGTAAATGGATTATTAGCACCATGAATTTCTTTAAAAGCTTTTTTGCTCCATCTTCTAAAATCAAAGTATCATATAAGAAGGAAAAAACCACTGCATCAAGGGCATCCTCCTCCAGAGCCTCATCTTCTAAAAGTGGTACCAATGCAAGTCAGGATGAAATAGATGCCATTCTTGATAAGATTTCTGAGAAGGGATACGAGAGTCTTTCAAAAGAGGAAAAGCAGAAGCTATTTAACGCTAGTAAGTAAGCAATTAAATCTTTGTAAATAAAATAGCACCCTCCTTACCTCCCTCAAGGGAGGAATTATTCGATGATTGAAATTTATGTTATAATCTTGAGGAGAACCGCATAAAAAGTATCCCCTTAAGGGGATTATAGGGGTGTTTTTAGTTTATGCATATAAACAATTGAGATTGGGTGGTAAACTACACCGTTTGTGGAAACGATTACTGAACTATTTATCACGAAAGCCTTTACAATCAGGTAATTTTTTTAGTTGCTTTACAAAAAATTATAATACCATGGCTATCAAAAAACAGTATTTAAAAAGTAAGCCGGTTGCTAAAGTTACCCTTAGCATTCCCGCAGAAGCAGCACCTAAAGCCAAGCAGGTTAAAGTGGTTGGTGATTTCACATCATGGACGAAAGGTGTAGAAATGAAGAAATTGAAGAGTGGTGAGTTTAAAGCCACCATTGAATTACCAGTAGAACATTCTTACCAATTCAGATATTTAGTGGATAACAAAGTATGGATCAATGATTGGGATGCAGATGCCTACGTTAATAGTGGTGTTTCTTCAGAAGATAATTCAGTAGTTATCTTATAAAACAAAAGGCTCCGTTTAGGAGCCTTTTGTTTTCTTTCATTTTTCTTTCATTTATTTTACTGCAGTAACAGTATACCCTTCCTTTTTAAGCAGCTCTATTACTCCTTTTTCTCCAGGTAAGTGAAGTGCTCCTACGCCAAAAAATGTTGGCTTGTCCTTAGCAAAGGTTCCAATTTTAGCAATCCAGTCTGCATTTCTGTTATTAATTAACACATCCTCAAAATCTGCATATTCAGGTGAATCAGTCATGATTTGTTTTAGAGCTTGTAAATCTTGTTTCTTATAGGATTCCACCATTTTAGTAAAATCTTCCTTTCCATCTTCAAATTCAGCAATGCTAGTTATCAAGAGCTTAATTTGAGCCGACATTGGCTCGTTATCAAAGATTGAAGTTTGAAATTCTACCGTTTCCAGTCCCAAAACTTCCACTTCTCTGTCTTGAGCATTTTTCACAAAGGTCATTTCATAACTCTCTAAATCAGTACAAGGAAATGACTTTTGGACTACCATAGACATTAATGCAAATGGTTTTACAATTCCTAATTGGCTTAAGTCAGCGCCAAAATTTGCTTTGAAAAATGTGTTGGCAATTTCCTTTTGTTCATCGGTAAATTCGTCAGCTATATTTTTCATTCCAGCATTAACTGAGTTTTGCTGCATTTTCATCATCAACTGAGGATCATCCATGTCCAATTCCAAAACAGTTTGTTCTGTTTCTGTTTGAGCTTTATTTACTGCATCAGTCAGGAAGAAATCATCCTTGCAAATGGCGTGAATAGTGCCATATATGTAAGATGGTTTTTTCAATTCTTTACCTTCAATTTTCCAGAGTAATGATTGGGGACTTTGGGCATGTGTAGCTCTAAAAAGAAACATTCCGAAAAGGAATGAGGCAGTAAATACAAGTAGTCTTACTCCAATTTTAAATAATTTATGTTCTCTATTAAGTTTCATTTAATTCTGATTTAATGTTTTTGATGTTTCTACTTTGAACGTTCACAGCGTTAGTGATAATTGGTCAAACTTTATTACAAACAATGCCTATTAATTTTTTAAGCACCTGAAAATCAAACACATAAAATTATATTTTTCATTATTGTAATAAATATTAAGATCTGTCTACTAACTCGTCAAATTAAAATTTGAGAAGCATCATGGAAAAAGTACTACTTATTTCTTCAACAATTGCTGTTATGTTCTTGGTGCTCGGAATACATGAGTTAGGACATTTAATTGCTGGTTTATGGCAAGGTTTTAAGTTTGATCTTTTTGTGGTAGGTCCTTTGGGTATTAAAAGAGAAGATGAAACCATTAAAGTTTACTTCAATAAGGATTTAGCGGCATATGGAGGAATGGCCGCCTCTAGTCCAGCTGAGGATCATCCCGATAATATAGCCAAACTTCGAAATGTTGTTATAGCTGGTCCTATTGCTTCTATCATTCTCAGTCTAATCGGCTTATTTCTTCATTTTATAACAGTTGGGTTGGCTGCCAAACTTGCTCTTATTGTTGCAATAATGTCATTTGGTATTTTTTTAGCGACCACTGTACCTTCTAAAACAGGAGTGTACTATACAGACAGGAAAAGGTATCAGCGTTTGTCAAAACCCGGAAAAGCGCAAGAAATTGAAATGGCGATGCTGAGAGTTATGGGGTCTTTCAATAAAAATAACTCTTATAAAGAAATAGCTCTTGAAGATCTTGAAATGATAACAGAAGATGATTCGGCTATGTTACAATAGTATGGTTT
>CAYGNU010000239.1:6306-6928 GCA_964351175.1 uncultured Roseivirgaceae bacterium
TGTAAATATACTTTGTTATTCATTTGAGAAGGGGGTTGAAATGGATCCTTCTGTTAAAGAAAGAATGGATCAAGTGGCGAAAACCTTAGATAAAAAAATGGTATCTCTCTTTGAAAAAGAGGTCGAAAAATACAGGCTAAGGCTCAATTCTTCAGGCCAAGGGAGTGTATAATTTTATACTTATTGGCTTATTTGACCATTTACCATTCAAATTCACATTTCATCAGTATCAAGTAATAAGATCAGCTTTCTGGCTACAAATCGAAGTAAATTTACTTTGTATAAAATGTATATGAACAAGCAGATTTTAAGAAACATTCTTATTATGGTTTTATTAATGGTAGCATTATCTGGTACTGCCCAAATCAAACTCATAGGAAAGGTTGTAGATAAAAAACTCAATGAGCCATTAGTTTTTGTAGCTGTAGGTATTGAAGGCTCAACAAAAGGAACCACTACTAATATTGATGGAATATTTGAACTACAAGTGCCATCAAAGGATGTAATCATTAATTTTCGATATGTTGGTTATCATTCTCTATCGCTTTCATATGCTCAGGTTACGAGCTTACAACAGGTGGAACTTGAGCAAGAAACTAAAGTATTAAATGAAGTCACCTTT
>CAYGNU010000240.1:0-6926 GCA_964351175.1 uncultured Roseivirgaceae bacterium
GTTTCAGGGTTACCGAACATCACACCAATTTTTTCACGAAGTTGGTTAATGAATATACAAGAACAACCAGTTTTATTAATAGTACCGGTTAATTTTCTAAGAGCTTGTGACATCAAACGTGCTTGTAAGCCCATTTTGCTATCACCCATTTCACCTTCTAATTCACCTTTTGGCACTAGGGCAGCCACTGAGTCAATTACTATAATATCAATAGCTCCTGAGCGAATTAAATGCTCAGCAATTTCTAAAGCTTGCTCGCCACTGTCAGGTTGAGATATTAAAAGGTTCTCTGTGTCAATGCCCAACTTCTCTGCATAGCTCTTATCAAAAGCATGTTCAGCATCAATAAATGCTGCAAGACCTCCAGCCTTTTGGGCTTCGGCAATACAGTGCATAGATAATGTAGTTTTACCAGAAGATTCAGGGCCATAGATTTCAATGACTCTACCTCTAGGAATTCCACCAATCCCTAAGGCGATATCAAGTCCTAATGAACCAGTAGAAATAGCAGGAACATCAAGAACCTTTTCATCGCTCAACTTCATGACGGCACCTTTCCCGTATGCTTTTTCCAGTTTGTCGATGGTTAATTGAAGTGCTTTTAATTTCTGTTCTTTCTCGCTCATTGGTATCTTGAATTAGTTTGAATTATGAATGGTGAAGTTAATAAGATATGGCCATAATACAGGCAGCAGTAGTTAAAAAATCTTATCCCGATAGGGAAGAAGAAGTGCTTTGCTCTTTATATATTGCGACAAAATAAAAACAATGCGTTTCAGACTAATTTTTATACTAGTTGTTTTTGCAGGAAACCTAAATGCACAGCTTAATAACACCATGTTTGAGCAGAGAAATGAGGTGCTCAAAAGTGATTCTAATGCCCTTGAATTTGTTTTGCGCACCATGTTCTTTAATAAGAATAATGAGTACTTCGGTAAAATAGCAGATGGCTATACTTTATTTGGCTATCAAGTTAATCCATCACTATCTTATCAGCCAACTGGCAATACACGGCTGGATATTGGACTATATGTACAGAAGGATTTCGGTAATGATGATTATAATGAGGTACAGCCAACCTTCACATTTTCCTATGCTTTTGGAGATTCAAAACTAGTGCTAGGGACATTGGAGGGTAGTTTGTCCCATAGACTCATTGAGCCACTATATGATTTTGAAAGAGTTATGATAGATAGGCAAGAGAATGGGTTTCAGTTCACGATTAATAATAACTGGATATTTCTAGATACATGGCTTGACTGGCAAAAAATGCTTTACCCTGGAGAAGATGATCAGGAAGAACTTACCGGAGGACTGTCAATGAATTACGTATTAATGGATAAGGAATTTAAGATCTCTATTCCAGTACAAATGGTTGTCAAACATATAGGAGGTCAAATAGATAGAAGTCCATTGCCATTACAAACTTATGTTAATAGCGCAGTGGGCTTAATGTTAGACTTTCATAATGGGCAAGATGGTTTTATTAAAGGCGCGAGACTTGATGGATACTATACTGGATACAAGGACTTTTCTACAGATCATCTCAGACCTTTTAAAGATGGCAGTGGGGTAATGCTAAACGCTACCATTTTTACAAAAATGCATCTTGATGTAATGGCTAGTTATTGGAAAGGTGATGAATATCTAACGATTCAAGGAGGTAAATTATACCCTTCAGAATCTAGTACTTTTAAAAATCCTCTTCGAATTGAAGAAGTAAGAGAACTCCTTATTATCCGTTTTATGCATAACCTTAAACTGGCTGAAGGGTTGGTGCTATCAGGAAGATTTGAGCCATATTTTGACTTGCAGAATGATAGGTTTGAATTTTCTCATTCATTATATCTCAATTATAATACAGACTTTAAACTTCTGCGTAACGCACGTAAATAGTTAGTATGAAAAAGCGCATTGGCTTATTTATATTAATCATTACAGCTACTTTGATCACCTGGAATTTTGATTTGATCCGGTATGGCATACGTCAGGCATCTGGGCAACTTCATATTGTATTTAATGCAAAACCAGTAGAAGAGTATTTGAATGACTCGACTGTTAGCCAAGAGATTAAGAATAAACTCTTACTTATTGAAGATGTAAAAGCATTTGCCCATAACAGGCTGCATCTTTCAGAGACTGATAATTACTCTGAGATGTATGATCAAAAAGGGAAACCATTATTATGGGTGGTTACAGGGTGTGAACCTTTTAGCTTTCAGCCATACCAATGGACATTTCCTGTTTTAGGTGCCGTTCCTTACAAGGGTTTTTTTAAAAAGCACTTGGCTGATGAAGAATTTGAACAAATAAAAGCAAAAGGACTTGATGCAGGAATGCGCACCGTTGGAGGCTGGTCAACGCTGGGGTGGTTTAATGACCCTATCTTGAGTGATATGCTAAATCGTAGTGATGGTGCCTTAGCCAATTTGATCATTCATGAGCTGGTTCATTCCACTATTTTCGTCAAGGATAGTGTGGAATTTAATGAAAATTTGGCCTCCTTCATTGCCGATAAGGGAACACTTATCTATATGAGCGAAAAATTTGGTTCTCATTCTGAAGTCATGAAAAATTACGTGAATGAAGAAAAAGATAATAAAAAATTCATCGCCCACATGTTAAAAGGTTATGACATTCTTGATAGTTTGTATCAGCATATTTTAGTACTGCCGGATGAACAGAAGTTAAATAAAAAAGAAGTGACCATTAGATCGATAATAGATAATTTAGACACACTAAATCTGCACAGCAATAAAAGTCTTAATAACTTCAAGAATTTTACTCCGAATAATACATATTTCATGTCATTTAAAAGATATCAGTCGAAACAAGGTAAATTAGATGACCTTTTTACAAAGGAATTTGACAAGGAACTTGTTAATTTTATAGAATATTTGAAAAACAAGCATCCATATTTATGAAAACCTTTAAATCAATTAGAAATTGGGTTTTTAAAATAGGTGCTATGGTCATTTTGATTTCCATGGCTCGAGAGGAGGATGTGATTGTTGCTGGTGATTATCGAGTTATACCCAATACCAGTTTTTACCGCGGTGAAGTTATAGATTATAAAGTGCATTACGGTTTTGTGAATGCAGCTGAAGCTCAAATGGTTATTCATGATGACCTTCATGATATTAATGGACGCAAGTGTTTTAAGATTGATGTCAATGGTAAGTCTATAGGTATGTTCGATTTATTCTTAAGGATTAGAGATAATTGGGGTACATATCTAGACACAGCTTCTATTATACCACAGAAATTTTATCAAAAGATTGAGGAGGGAAAATATAGAAAGCATGAGATTGTAGATTTTGATCATGAAAACAAACAGGTAAATGTTCATAATTATCATTTCAAAAAGCAGGAATGGAAACCAATAGAAAAATTTGAAATCCCTCAATATGCCCAGGACATTGTTAGCGGCTATTACTATTTAAGAACTATTGATTTTAAGTCGTTAAAGGAAAATGAGATTATTAAGCTCAAGGCTTTTTTTGATGATGAGGTGTTTGATTTCAAAATCAGATTTATAGGACGCGAGGAAGTTAAGACTAAGTTAGGTGTGATTCGTTCAGTTGTGATTTCACCAATCATGCCAGAAAACAGCTTGTTTGATGGGGAGAATTCAATCAGAGTTTGGATTTCAGATGATAGAAACAAGGTGCCATTGAAGATTAAAGCTGAAATGTTTGTAGGTGCTGTCGAAATTGATATTCAAAGCTACAGCCAAGGAAAGATTAAGTAATTGTTAAGAAATCAACGCATTTTTTTTAATAATGCTTTTTCTACATACTTTTAAAATTCATTTGATCAATTAGATCTTACTAAATAATAGCACTATGGGAAACAAGCAGGAACACAAGGTGCTTGTTGTTGACGATGAAGAGGCAATACTAGAATTGTTAAAGTATAATCTTGAAAAACAAGGTTATATCGTAAAAACAGCTCCAGATGGAATAAAGGGCGTTGAAATCGCTAAAAAATTTCTTCCTGATGTTGTATTGTTAGACATTATGATGCCTAAGCAAGATGGAGTAGAGACGTGCCGTCAACTACGGGAAATTCCTGAGTTAGCTAATTCATTTATAATATTTCTTACCGCTAGATCAGAGGAGTATTCTGAGGTAGCTGCTTTTGACGTAGGCGCTGATGACTACATTACCAAACCAATAAAGCCTCGTGCTTTAATGAGCAGGATAAGTGCTTTCTTTAGGCGAGATGTTCAAAAGAAATCTGTGACTGATCAAATATCAATTGGAGAATTAATGATTGATAGGAGTAGTTATACTATTAATCTAAAAGGTACAGAAATCACACTTCCTAAAAAGGAATTTGAATTACTTTATTTTTTAGCTCAAAACCCCAATAAGGTTTTTGGTCGTGACGAGCTGTTGCAAAATATTTGGGGGTCTGATGTTTATGTGCTTGCCAGAACGGTAGATGTGCATATCAGAAAAGTTCGTGAGAAGATTGGTGAAGAATTTATAACCACAGTTAAAGGTGTAGGTTATAAGTTTAGCTTAACTTAGAATATGGTTTATAGTTCTAGGGTTATTGCCTTGCTTTTGGCCATCTGTACAGCGGCCATTACAACAGCATTTCTTTCTTTATTTGATGAGGTGGCTACAACAGCATTGATTGTAACTGGTCTCATTAGTTTTTCAGTAAGTTATCTTTTGGGCTTTATTATTCTTGAATTCTTGATATTTCGAGAGATTGATAAAATTTATAATTTGTTTGACAAGCTTCGTAAAAAAGAACTAAAAACCATAGACACGTTTAAGTCTAATCCGCTAAATCCACTTAAAAAGATCAACGAAGAAATCTTCAGCTACGCAGCGCTCAAGCAGAAGGAAATTGATGAACTTAAAAAGATTGAAGCTTTTAGACGGGAGTTTATAGCGGATGTTAGTCACGAATTAAAAACTCCAATTTTTGCTGCTCAGGGTTTTGTGCATACTTTATTAGATGGAGCAGTAAAAGATAAAACGGTAAGAACACGGTTTCTTAAAAGAGCAGCAAAAAGCCTAGATGGCCTGGACATGCTGGTACAGGATTTATTGACCCTTTCTCATATTGAAACGGGAGAGATTAAGATGCATTTCGAATACTTTGATATAAAAAGTTTAATAGCAGATATAATAGACCAGTTTGAAAACAAAGCCGAGAAAAAGGAAATTAGAATATCATTTGCTCCAAATACACCAGAACTAGTCACCGTTTATGGAGATTGGCAAAGAATTAATCAGGTGATGAATAACTTGATTAGCAATGCTATTAAATATACTAATGAGGCGGGAGATATAGAGGTTGGTTTTAGAATTATTAAAAATGATGTTACAACCTATGTTAAAGACTCAGGTGAAGGGATACCTTCAGATGATGTGAAAAGAATATTTGAGAGGTTTTATAGAGTTGACAAAAGCAGATCAAGGGAAAAGGGAGGCACAGGTCTCGGCTTGGCAATTGTCAAACACATTCTAGAAGAGCATAATTCTAAAATTGAAGTCAAAAGTATTTTTGGAAAGGGTTCGGAATTTAGCTTCAAGCTTACTAAAGGAAAAGAAGAACCCCTATTTAGAAATTAGTCCATTCAAAAGCGACAATTATTTACCTTTGCTGCATGGCGCAAAAAATCAAGTTTAGAGATTTAGTGATATGGGAAGATGAAGACTACTGGGTAATCAATAAGCCTCCTTTCATTTCAACATTAGAAGACAGAGCGCTTGCTATTAATATATTAAGTCTGGCTCGTGAAGAAAACCCTGCAGCTCAGGTATGCCATAGGTTGGACAAAGAAACTTCTGGAGCGCTGATAATTGCAAAGAATCCTAAGGCTTACAGGAATATGTCCATGCAATTTGAAGCAAGAAAGATTGAGAAGGTATATCATGCGGTGGCTGATGGAATTCATGACTTTGATAATGAACAAAAGCAGGAGAAGATATTAAAGCTGTCTAATGGTACTGTAAAAATTGATAGAGCAGGTAAAGACGCTTCAACCACATTCAGTACGTTGCAGGCTTACAAGTTTCATACTTTGATTGAGTGTAAGCCATTGACAGGGAGAATGCACCAAATAAGAATACATCTCGCACATTCTGGCGCATCTATAACGGGAGACACTACTTACGGAGGCAAGCCATTCTATTTATCTAGTGTGAAAAAGAAGTTCAATCTCAAGAAAGAGGTGGAAGAGCAACCACTAATAAAAAGACTAGCCTTACATGCTTATTTATTGTCATTTGAAACATTAAAAGGCACTAAGGAATCTGTTAAAGCAGCATACCCAAAGGATTTTCAGGTTTTGGTTCATCAACTAGAGAAGAATAAGTAAATATTTGTTAATGGATGTTGGAAATAAAGATATATCAATATATCTTTGCAGTCCCTTTTTAAGGGGGAACTATATATTGTCAAAAATTAAAGCTTCAAAAGCGTGGATACTTTAAGTTATAAAACCATTTCTGCCAACAAGGCAACTGTTGAGAAAAATTGGGTGGTCGTTGATGCAGACTCAAAAATTTTAGGAAGACTTGCGTCTGAAGTTGCAATGATTATCAGAGGTAAGAACAAGCCTTCTTTTACTCCTAATGTTGATTGTGGTGACAACGTGATTGTTGTTAACGCAGACAAAGTGAGAATGACAGGAAAGAAGTGGACTGATAAAGTTTATGTTTCTCATACTGGCTATCCTGGTGGACAGAAAAAAGCAACTCCAAATCAAGTGAAAGCCAAGTCATCGACTATTCTTGTTGAACGAGCTGTAAGAGGCATGCTTCCAAAAAGCAGATTAGGAAGCGCTTTATTTGGCAATTTATACGTGTATGAAGGTGCGGAGCACCCACATGAGGCACAACAACCGAAAGAAATTAAATTATAATAATGGAAGTAATAAGTTCAATAGGAAGAAGAAAGAC
>CAYGNU010000241.1:0-6915 GCA_964351175.1 uncultured Roseivirgaceae bacterium
GATGCCCATCTTTAATAATTCCACACATTATTGATCAATTTTTATGGAATGATATCAATTATGAAAAAGGACTTGGACCAAAAGGGGTTTCAATTAGCAAGCTTTCTGAAGAAAATTTGGAATCACTATTAATTGATTTAACGGCTACCAAATCATACAAAACAAAGGCAATTCAAATGTCAAAGTCTTTACAAACTGAAAATTTTGAAGAAGAACTAATCAATACAATCATGGTCTGAAAATAATTGATTCAACTTTAGGCAACAAATACGGGTAGTGGTGGGGAAGTGAAAGCTCTTTTGTTGCTGAGGTACGAAGCAGAAAATGTGCTTGAACGTGTAGGGTTTTCCCTTTTTTTCAATGGTATACAACATCAGGATAGCGGGCATGCCTGCTATTTCGCTAATGTTTTTTACTAATCTAATAGATTTTTTATGTTTCTCATGGGCTTAACAGCTACAGGAGTGTACTTCTTACTTCCTTAAACTCCAGATCTCATGTATTGGGTCTCCTTTGCTTGACAGTCCCGTATGGTGCCAATTTCCATCAATCATTTCATAGTTGAATTTTAAACTTAGTCCCGACTTACTGTCATCTCTGGAGAAGAATTCTATATTTTCTGTGTATTCGCCATTAACAGTCGTGTAGGTGCCTCCACCAGTACCCATAAATTCTTTGGTCTCAGTATTATAGGCTATCCATTGAAATCGTGTGCCGGACAATATTTTCATTGTTTTTCGTGGCGTTGTAGTATCTCTTTGCTGAGTCTCACCACCCTTCACTCGACCTGACATTAACCAAGCCCCTTGTAGTTTTCCTGGTGTTCCGTCATCAATTCGTGTTAACATACTTTCTTGTCCAACTATCTTTATAGTAGTATCAGTTATTTCTACCTGAAAGTTGCCTTCGGTGCCAACCCGGTCTGGATTACCTGTGTCAAATTCTACTTTTTCAGTCATTGTATCGCCATCAAGTTTCCATGTTCCTCCATTGGTATAGACAAATTTGCCTGTCTTAGCTTCATAGATTGAAATCACTTGATAGCCGTCAGCAAAGATGACCACACTTCTTAAGGCTACACCTTCTTCATTGGTTTCATATTGCTCCCAAGCACCAGTAATATCTTGTGCTTCACTGTTGAAGGATAAGGCAATATAAATGAGTAGAATCGATAGTTTTTTCATGATATTGGTTTTAATATTTTGTTACCATTTACTTCAAAATGCTATTTTAATAAGGGATCACAATGCTAAAAGTTGTCCCAAGCTTGCCATCACTTTCACATTTTACCTGATAACCTAGAGCATCTGCATAACGCTTGACTATAGACAGACCCAAACCGGTTGACTTTTCATCACCAGTGGGTTGGGCAGTAGCCTGAGCATATTTGTTGAATATTTTTTTCTGATCGCTATCACTAATTCCTGGCCCTTGATCTTCCACGGCAATAGTGTAACTGTCACGAGAGGAGTTTAAACTGATGGTAATCTTACTTTGAGAGGGTGAGAATTTTAAAGCATTAGAAATGAGGTTATCCACTATTTCTCTTAACAACAATGGGTCGGTCTCCAGATTAATCTGTTCGTTATTTTGAACATCCAATTCAATCTTCTTTTTTGCTGCATTGGCGGAATAGTCCTCGGCTACGGTATTAATGATTGAAGATAGATTAGTAGCTTTTTTATTAACAGTTAAACCTTTGTTTTCAACAGCGTTAATGTCCAAAATCCTGTCAATCATTTCAACAGCTCGGTTGGCAGAAGTTTCTAGTTTATCGGTATACTCTGCAGCATGCTGACCATCAGGCGTTAGCTTCAAAAGACTAACCAATCCTTTTATCTGGTTTAATGGGCTTTTTAGATCATGGGCTATAATGCCGATAATAGTATTTTTTTCTTCGTCCAGGCTTTCCAATTCATTGGATCTTTTGGACAGCATTTCTGCTTGGTTACTTATCTCCTCATTACTTTCTTTTAGCTCGGCCAAGGACTCTTGTAATTGGGTATTTATTTTCCCTTTTTGAATGTATAGTCTAAGCATGAAGGCCAACAGAAGACTTACCATAATTAGGCCAATAACCACCATAGTGATAATAGCTCTTTTTTCTTCTAAACTGGTCTGGTAAGCAACCTTTTCCTTTTCTTTTTCGAACTCAAAATTTTGTCTCTCCTTTTCTAGCTCATATTCACCTTCAAGCTGAGCTATTTTTCTTGTTCTATCTTGATTAAAAAGTTCGTTTTCATACTTTCTTGAAATCTCTAGATAGAAAAGTGCCTTATCACTCTGCCCTAAAGACTTATATATCTCATAAAGCTTTAATGCAGACCCTGACATTCCCTCTTTTGAAGAAAGTGCAGTATCAATTTCATAAGCTACCAAGAAATTCGACTTGGCTTTTTGAATCTCGTTAATTTTCAAATAATATGTCGCCAGATTAAAGCGGGAACTAGAAATTTGACCTTTACTATCGCAATTCTCTGCAATCTTTAATGCCTGATTCAGATAATAGAACCCAGAGTCTAACCGCTGCATGGTAACATAAAGGCTACCAAGGCTATTGATAGGATTTGCAATTTCACAATCAGCACCTACTGTTTTATAAAGCCTTCTTGCTCTTTGGTAGTTATTAATTGCTTTAAGGGTATCTGAATCTGACAAGCTAAGTTTGGCAATTCTATTAAGGGAAGTCGCGAAATCCCGCTGATTTCCTAAAATACTATCAATTACTGCTACTTCTTTAAAATACAGTAGCGCTTTTTTATAATCCTTTTGATCTTCGAAAATATTGGCTAGGTAGAAAGCTGCGGTAGCTTTGCCATAGTCATTATTTTCTTTTTCAAATACTAACTTGGCCTTATTGAGATACTGAATTGCCCTAAAAGCCTCGCCTTTAGCTTCTAATGTGGCACCAATATTCAAAAAAGCTCCCCCTACATCTATTGGCTGTTCAAGAGAATTATATACTTCAGCAGACGCTTCAAAAATTAACTTGGCGCTGTCATAGTTAGAAAGGCTGAAGTACGCTCTGCCTAAACTATTTAGTGCATCGGCCATATTTGATTTTGCCTTTTCTCCAATGGCTTTAGCTTCAGTTATTACCTGTTTGAGCATTACTATGGCAGTATCAGGTTTTCCTTCATTAATATAAGCCAGCGCTACATTTCTTAGTCCTTGTAGTTGCCCATTGATATTAAAAACTTCAATACCTAATAACCTCGCATTATTGGCATATCGCTTCATGGAGTCTACGTTGTTATTTCTATATCGAAATGCTATGTCAAGGTATAATTCTATTTTACTAGAGTCAGACAGTTCCGCTTTTTTTAACTCATTTTTGAGACTATCAATGCCAGTAGAAGTCTGGCCATAAGTAAGCTGCCCAAATAAAAAAACCGCGAATAATATGATAGAATATAGCTTCATAAACTACTGCAAAATTAAAAAGGAATCTTGAAGGTTAAAGGTATGATAATTAAGAATCACCAAGTGAATAAATATAAAACTTGCTAGTAATTAAAAAAGCTAATTACTTAAACCTTCACAGCAATGAACAGCATGTCATCAGTTTGTTCATTATTGCCCTGCCAACTTATAATTTCATTTTCAATAACTTCTCGTTGCTTTTCTAATGGTAATGATACTATCCTGGTAAGTAGTGCTTTTAAGCGGCTATACATAAACTTCTTATTGCTCTCACCTCCAAATTGATCCACAATACCATCTGTAAACATGTAGATTAGGTCATTTGGTTGCAGCTGAAGTTCGTGTTGATTATAATTTCTTTTAACATCATAAAGCATTCCTCCCACTGGGTGATGGTCACCCTTAACTACATTAAGTTCACTTTTATGAATAAAGTACAATGGTCTTTTAGCGCCCGCAAAAGATAGGTTTTTAGTTTTTTTATCAAACATACATAAGGCTATATCCATGCCATCATCTACCTGAGCATAAACCTTCTTTGACTTTAGACTTTCTATCACATGGTCATTCAGTTGCTCCAATATTTTTGACGGGCTAAGTACATTAGATTCATGCACTATCCTATTTAGTAACGTGTTACCCAGTACATTTAAGAACGCTGCTGGCACACCATGACCTGTACAATCGACAGCAGCTATTAAAACCTTATCATCACGTTCTGCAAACCAATAAAAGTCTCCACTAACTACGTCTCGAGCTTTACTAAATACAAAGGCTTCGTTAAAGACGTTTTTCAATTTCTCGTCATCTGGAAGAATGGCCTGCTGAATATTTTTTGCACACAAGATACTGTCCATGATGTTCTTGTTCTTTTCCCTGATCTCATCATTTTGGGTACGGAGTAGGGTGTTAGTTTTTGTCTTATAAATGCTTTTACGATATTGTAATATGATGATGAAAATAATCAGCGCAATGATACCTCCCATCCAGTAGATAAGCATCTGGTTATTATCTAAACGCAAATCCTTTATTTCAGCTTCTTTGTTTAATAGGTTAATTTGATTTTCACGCGTTTGTATTTGAAAATTTTGTTCCACTTGAGCCAGTTTTTTGGCTTGCTCCTCATTGAATATCTCTCTTTGTATTGCCACGTACTTCTCGAAGTACATCAAAGATCCTTTGTAATCGTTAGTAGCTTTATAAGCTTCAGAAAGCCCTTTATATATATTGCCTAAGATTTGTTTGGCACCAATTTCCTCAGCCATTTCCTCAGCCGAATTATACATTTCCTTAGCCCGGTTATAGTCTTTTTGAGCCACATAGAGATTGCCAAATTTCTCGAGTAATTCAGCTTTGTAGTAGGGCTCTTTTATTTGATTCATCAAAGACCTGGAACCCTCGTAATATTTTTTGGCAGAGTCATAATTCTCTCGAAGCATATAATTGTCACCGATGTTGCTTAAGTCTTTGTAAATGCCTTCAACATAGTTTTCCTTCATGTCAATCTTGTAAGAAAGTCTATAATAGTACATGGCCTGGTCCATATCTCCTATCTGATCATAGGCAAGGCCGAGGTTACTGTAAGTGTTGGCAGCTGCTAGAGAATCACCTTGGTTTAATTTTATCTGTATAGATTTTTGATAATACTCAATGGTTTCTTCTATCCTGTCTAGGTCAGTGAGGATGAGACCTACGTTGTTATAAACTAAAGCTAGCTGAGCGCTATCTTGGCTTTGTTCATATATGGAAAGCACCTGATAAAAGTAGTTAAGCGTGAGTTCAAGATTACCTATGCCATAGTGGACAATACCGATAAAATTCAAAATGACTGCCTCTTTACGCAAGTCATTCATATTTTGAGCTATTAATAGAGCTTGGTCGGCATATTCCAACGCCTTCTCTACATCAAAAGTGCTGTATTTTCTTGCTAGCTTCAGGGTAGCGTCAACTTTTGCTGAATCAGCATCAGCTTGCTCTAACAACTTTTTAAGGCTATCTATCTCATTATTTTGAGAAAAAAGTGGTTTTATGAAACCTAAACAGATAAATGTCAGTAAAGCGAGTATGCGCATTGATAATTATGAAGAATTACAACTTGTAACTTCACATTTATTCATGTTAATTACAACCTAATTTAATACAAAAACTTACATCAAGTAAGATCAAAATTTAAAGTTATGATAGTCATATCGGTAGGATAGTTCAGGTCACTTTAGAAGGTAGACCACGTCCATTCAAGAGTCTTATCTTTTAATCAATAATTACCGATATAATGCGTATCAAATCTTTTCTCAAGAATTTTATTATAGCCTTAAAAGGCGAAGAAAAAAACTTTGTTAGTGGAAGCATTAACAAAGCCATATTTATGCTTTCGATTCCCATGATTTTGGAAATGGTCATGGAATCACTGTTTGCTGTTGTTGACATATATTTTGTTGGTAAAGTAAGTGTCAATGCAGTAGCAACTGTTGCTCTTACCGAATCAGTTGTTATGATTGTATATGCCATAGCCATTGGCTTAAGCATGGCTGCTACTGCTGTGGTGGCACGAAGAATAGGTGAAAATGAACCTGAAAAAGCTGCGACAGCAGGAATTCAGGCCATTTTTATCACTATCGCCATATCTGTTATATTCTCACTTGCAGGCATCTTTTTCGCTAAAGACATCCTTAGACTAATGGGCGGAGAACCCGACTTGATCGAAGAGGGCTATAAATACACTATGATCATGTTGGGTGGAAATATCACTGTGATGTTGTTGTTCTTGATCAACGCTATTTTTCGCGGAGCTGGGGATGCATCCATAGCCATGCGTGTGCTTTGGATAGCCAATGGTTTGAATATTCTATTAGATCCCATTTTCATTTTTGGTCTTGGTCCAATACCAGCTTTTGGTGTTGAGGGTGCTGCCATTGCTACTAATATTGGTAGGGGAATAGGTGTTGTCATTCAGCTAATAGCATTGTTTGGAACAACTTCTGTCATCAGAGTTACTCTTCAAAACCTGAAGATAAAATGGAATATTATTAAAAATATTGTCAAAATAGCACTTGGTGGAATAGGACAATATTTGATAGGAACCTTGAGTTGGTTGTTTCTTGTAAGAATTAGTGCAGTTTTTGGAAGTGAGGTTTTGGCTGGTTATGCCATAGCCTTTAGGATAATTATGTTTACTATTCTTCCATCTTGGGGCCTGAGTAATGCCGCGGCAACTTTGGTTGGCCAAAATCTTGGTGCTGGCTTTCCTGATCGTGCTGAGCAATCCGTTTGGAAATCAGCATTTTATAATATGATATTCTTGTTTGTGATATCATTGGTTTTTGGCATTTGGGCAGAATGGTTTGTAAGGCTGTTTGCCAATGAGCCTGAGGTCGTAAAATATGGAGCACTGGCTTTGCGGGTGATTTGCTGTGGGTATATCTTCTTTGCATATGGTATGTTAATAACCAATGAATAAATAGTTGCAGAAAAAAGAAAAACAAAAACGATCAT
>CAYGNU010000242.1:0-6869 GCA_964351175.1 uncultured Roseivirgaceae bacterium
CCACTTATCAAGGGTAGCAAAACTAGTTCCAGCATAATTGGCCTCGTAGCCTAACACCCTGTCAAGTTCTAATGGGTGACCTACAGACTCGTGAATCGTTAATCCTAAATGGTTGGGCTCAAGCACCAAATCATATTTACCCGGATCAACCGATTTTGCCGTTAGCATCTCTTTGGCCTGTTTAGCGGCCATAATTGCATCTTCTACTATATCATAACTCTGTCGATAAAGTTTCATACCTGTTCCTTCTGGAGCAGCTAACTTTTCAGAATCAAGTCCATCCATATACTCATAACCCATGCCTACAGGTGCACTCATAGCCTGGCGAGTTTTAAACTTGCCACCGCCAATTGCGGTAACACCAAATGTTGGCCAAATTCTATGAACATCCTGATCGATATAAGAACCATCTGTAGATGCAAAGTATTTTTGCTCATTAACCATAAACAATGCTGAATTAACATAATTAGCTCCATTTGCCATGGCTGCAGCGTTTGCACTTAATAAAAGATCTACTTTCTCTGAAATAGGCACATCTTTAAAATCCTTTTTAATAGGTGTTTTCCAGCTTACCTCTCCTTTGCCCTTCACAGGAGCAAGTATAACTGGATCGGTTTGTATTTTAGAGTTAGCCTTAGCGATCGCAACTGCCTGATTAGTGGCCTTCTTAATGCCATCAGGGGACACATCGTTGGTAGATGCAAAGCCCCAAGTACCCATTGTTATAACTCTAATGCCGATACCAAATGATTCAGTATTAACAACATTTTGCACTTTATCTTCCCTTGTAAACACATACTGATTCAAATATCTTCCGATGCGTGCGTCTGCATAGGTTGCTCCAAGTGATTTTGCTGTATTGAGCGCCACATCAGCCATCATTTTCTTCTGAGCTACATCCATCCCTGGTGTCAGCAATGCGTCAGCAGAAATTGACTTGCCCATTAATGAAGTTGGAAGCATCATTGCTCCTGCTCCTAGACCGGCTAATTGGACAAAATCTCTTCTTTTCAAGTTTCCTCCTTTTTTTAGTTTGACTTAATATTTTAATTTGAGGATAACCTCAACATTTAAGCTCACTATATTAACGGGGATATCAAAAGTCATTTATTTAAACGGTAAAATATTACGGTGTCAGGTGAACCTATAGAAACAACTGCAATAAGGAAAATCATCCATATTGATATGGACGCCTTCTATGCTTCCGTTGAGCAGCGTGACAACCCAGACTTGCGAGGTAAACCTGTAGCTGTTGGTGGATCTGCTGAACGCGGTGTAGTCGCAGCGGCTAGCTATGAGGCGCGACAGTTTGGCGTGAAATCGGCCATGCCTTCTAAAATAGCGGCTTCACGTTGCCCTCATCTGATATTTGTTAGGCCAAGGTTCGATGCCTACAAGGCTGTTTCACAACAAATTAGATCCATCTTTTACGATTACACCGATCTTGTCGAGCCGCTATCCCTTGACGAGGCTTATCTTGATGTTACCTCTAATAAAAAGGGAATGCTATCTGCTACGAGAATAGCTGTTGAAATCAGGAAACGGATTTTCGAAGAGACTCAACTTACCGCTTCTGCAGGTATTTCCTTAAATAAATTTTTAGCAAAGACTGCCTCCGATGTAAAAAAGCCGAATGGTTTATTCCTTATTCCACCAGATCAGGCTGAGGTGTTTGTAGAAAGAATGGCCATTGAGAAGTTCTTTGGTATAGGTAAGGTCACCGCAGAGAAGATGCACAAAATGGGCATAAGCACTGGTAGAGATTTAAAAAAGTGGTCAGAACTTTCTTTAGTTGATAGATTTGGAAAGGCAGGATATTACTATTACAAAATAGCCAGGGCTATTGATAACCGCAGTGTTAACCCTAACAGAATTCAGAAATCATTAGGAGCAGAAAACACATTCTCTTCGGATTTGATGAACTACGAGTCCGTAAGAAAAGAACTTATCGAAATAAGTGAGGTACTTGAAAGAAGAATGGAGCGATCGAAAACTGCGGGTCGTACCCTTACTGTTAAAGCAAAATATACCGACTTCAGAATAGTCACAAGAAGTAAAACCATAGATCAGTGGATTGAGAATATTAACCAAATTCAGTCAATTTATGAAGAGTTGCTTACTGCTATACCTATAGAAAATGGAATCCGGCTTTTAGGACTTTCACTTAGCAACCTGAACCATGAAGAACAAGAAGAAGAGCAACCAAAAGTTCTTCAGATGACGTTGGAGTTCTAGCTTCGATACCATTTATATTATAACTTGGTCTTAAAATTGGAAGTATCCTTTTTTAAAACCCTTAACCTATAGATATGAACAAATTTAAAACTTCATCAGTACTATTTACTACACTATGCCTTTTGTTAGTTGCATCAGTATTCACATCATGTAAAGATGATGATGATGAAGTGATATTGGCTATTAACGAACGAATTGTGGGCAAATGGATAGTTACTGAAACAAAAGCACTTGGATTCACTATTCCCGGTGATGGCTCTTATATAACTTTCAACGCTTGCAGCGGGGGTACATGCACTGGGACTGATTTTCTTGCAGAAGATGAGTCAACCAGCGAGTTGACTTATGAATTTAAAAGTGGCGATACTATTTTGAGTATTGATGATAGTGATACCAATGCAGGTGGCGCTTACTCAGGAGAGTGGACTATAGTTTCATTTACAAACTCAGAACTATTATTGAAAGCAGAGACCTTTTTGGGAGAAGTCTCTATTAAGTTTAATAAATAAATAAATGAAAAAAATATTGAAGTAAAAGGCTGCTCGAGTGAGCAGCCTTTTTTATTTCTTCCAATATATCTTCACTGCATCAAGCTTCTCCCCCTTATACCTTTCTTCAGTTAAAACTTCAAAACCCATCTTGATATAAAAAGTAATTGGTGAAATATAAGGTGCGCCATCAGCTCTTTTATATTCTTCATGATCTACAACCCATCCACAGAGATGATATTCTTCATTCATAGCCATTTCTACAAGCTTTTTACCAATGCCTTTACCTTGTTGACTACTATCAACTATGATAGAAAACCATCTTTCATTTTCTCTATCAAAAGTAGCAAGCCAGCCCACAATCCTTTCACCATCAAGCAAAAGCTTATGATTGGCCTTTCCCATCTTTAGTAAAAAATCATCGAATGCCTCAATATCTTTATAAGCTAATTCGATAGGATACTCCTTATTCCAGAGGTCAAGAACCTGTTTCTTTTGGAATTGGGTCAGCTCAGAATTTACAATGGCCTTCATTTCATTACTTGCCTAAAATTCAGGAGTCATATGATTTTGATTTACATTTTAGTTCTTTCATCTCGACTAACTTACTGTAATTCATACCCAATTATCCCTTTAATTTATCCCAATCAAAATCTTTCTTCCTAACATAAACCACCTTCTCTACTTCAGTCACTACTTCACCTTCTTCATTCCTAACCTCACAAATGAACCTATAATCCTTCTTGCCTACAGATTCAATCTCATTCTTAATGGCTTCTATTTTTTTCTCTGACACTTCAAAAACGCAAGTCAGCTTTCCCCTACCTGGTTTAAGGTATTTGATACTTGCTGCCATATCTACCGCAATATATTGGCTACCAAGGTTAGCCGAAAGGATGAACATATACCAAGGGTCACACATGGAGTATAATGAACCTCCATAATGAATGCCTATTAAATTCTTGTTGTACCAATGAAGTTTTAATGAGACTTCAAACCTTCTTAAATCTTCACTGACATGATCTAAACTTATGCCCGTCCATAACATTGGAGGCCACCAGTTAATAAGTTTCATTTTCGATTTCTTACTTAACATGTATCAAAAGTAAGCGATCGTAAAATATAATCTAGAATTTCAATAAGTTTGCATTTTTATTTATTAACTGAATAGCACATTATGAAAACAGCAGATATAGTAACAGCAAAAGGTACAATGAAAGTGGAGTTTTATGAAAAAGATGCTCCAAAGGCGGTAGATAACTTTATTAAGCTATCAGAAAAAGGATTTTATGATGGTCTAACTTTCCACAGGGTACTCCCTAATTTTGTAATTCAGGGTGGTTGTCCTAACGGTACTGGGGCTGGTGGTCCTGGATATACAATTGACTGCGAGTTAGACGGTGAAAATCAATATCATGACCGTGGTGTCCTTTCAATGGCACATGCAGGAAGAAACACTGGGGGAAGTCAATTTTTCATCTGTCACAGCCGTGATAATACTGCTCATCTAGACAGAAACCACACCTGTTTTGGAAAAGTGGTAGAGGGCGTTGACATTGTAGACAAAATAGTACAAGGTGATGTCATAGAAAAGATAGTTATAAACAACTAATACTCCTTATTTCACTTAATAAAGCCATTGGTAACACCTCTGGCTTTTTTTGTGCCTAATCCCTCAATTAGCAGTATTTTATATGAATGGTTAAACATTAGCTAGTACTTATCCCTTACTTTGTAGGTAATTTAAAATTATGAATACAACAGGCAAAACGATTATAATTATAGTCATTGCAATAGCAGTCATCGGATTTATTTTTTATCCTAAATGGTCAGGCTCAAGCGATGAATCAACAATATCTGAAGCATCTTCTGGTCCTTCTAAATTGAGGGTAAATGCTGTGGTTGTAAAAAATCAAAGATTAGACAATGACTTAAAGGTTACAGGCTCGTTAATAGCTAATGAGTCTGTGATATTGAAGCCTGAGGTTTCTGGACGAATAACTCAAATCAACTTCAAGGAAGGGCAGCCTGTTTACAAAGGACAGTTATTAATTCAATTAAATGATTCCGAAATACGCGCAGAGATTGAAAAACTTAATTATTCCAAAAAGTTAAATGAGGACAATGAGTTCAGGCAAAAGCAACTATTAGCCAAAGAAGCCATTAGTGAAGAGGAATATGAGACAGCACTTACTACACTGAATACTATCTTAGCAGATATTAAAGTAAGGGAAGTCCAACTACAAAAACACCAAATCAGGGCTCCTTTCACTGGTATTGCAGGTCTAAGAAAGGTTAGTAATGGAAGCTACATTAGTTCATCTGACGATCTAGTGACTGTATACAGCATCAACCCTATTAAAATTGAATTCTCAGTTCCAGGAAAATATGCTTCAGAGGTTACAATAGGCGATGCCATTAAGTTTGAGATTGATGGTTATGAAGATGAAATATTTGAAGGTAAAATATACGCAGTGGAGCCACAAATTGATCCAGAAACAAGATCAATAAGGATTAGAGCACTAAGTGATAACAAAGAAAACAAACTACTTCCAGGTCAATTTGCCAAAATTAAACTTACCATATCTACTTTTAATGAAGCATTGCTTATTCCGACAGAAGCCGTTATCCCTGAATTAAATGGTAAGAAAGTATTTATAAGAAGAAATGGTAAAGTTGAGTCAAAAAGTATTGAAACCGGTATACGAATGGCGGACAAAATTCAGGTGACCAGTGGCTTAGCAAGTGGTGATACTGTAATAACAACTGGCATATTACAGCTTCAGCCAGCCATGGAAGTTGACATAAACTTAATCAAGAACTAGCATGAGTAGCTTATCGAGTGTAAGTATTGATAGGCCTGTTTTGGCTATAGTAATGTCGTTACTCATAATTATTATGGGTGTAGTTGGGTTTAATTTTCTTGGTGTAAGAGAGTATCCAAGTGTTGACCCGCCAGTAATTTCTGTTTCCACCTCTTACCCAGGCGCCAATGCTGAAATTATTGAAACACAAATAACTGAGCCCCTTGAGGAATCCATTAATGGGATTGCTGGTATAAAATCACTAACGTCCACTTCAAGAGATGGAAGAAGCACCATTAGAGTTGAATTTAGTATTGATAGTGATCTGGAAGCAGCTGCAAATGATGTGAGAGATAAAACCTCTCGCGCTGTCCGCAACTTACCTGCAGATGCAGAACCACCAGTTGTTTCTAAATCTGATGCTGACAGCTCCCCTATCATGGGTGTTAGAGTTTTCAGTGAGAGCAGAAACCTTCTTGAGATTTCTGAAATTGCAGAAAACTTATTTAAAGAAAACTTTCAAACTATTGCCGGAGTAAGTCAGGTCGATATCTGGGGAGACAAAAGATATTCTATCCGATTGTGGATGGATCCGGATAAGCTTGCAGCTTATAAAATCACTCCTTTAAATATTCTAAATGCTGTTTCTACACAAAATTTAGAATTGCCATCAGGTAGAATTGAAGGAAGTTCAACAGAGCTTTCTGTTAGAACTCAAGGCAGACTGAATAGCCCAGAAGAATTTAATGATCTTATCATCAGGGAAGATGCGAATGGCGTTATCCGTTTTAGAGATGTAGGAAGATCTGAATTCTATCCAGAAAACGATAGATCAATACTCAAAAACAATGGCATACCAATGGTTATTGTTGTTTTACGGCCTCAGCCAGGCTCTAATAATCTTGAGATATCCGAGGAATTCTATACTAGATTGGAAGCTATTAGAAAAAACCTCCCGGATGACATTGAAACTCAGATTTCATTTGATAACACCGAATATATTGCAGATTCAATTGACGAAGTAGAGCAAACTATTTATGTTGCTTTTGCACTTGTAGCTTTAATCATATTTGCTTTTCTAAGAGATTGGAGAACTACATTCATTCCTATTGTAACAGTGCCAATCAGCTTGATAGGCTCATTCTTTTTGATGTATGCTTTTGATTTCTCTATCAACGTATTAACTCTGTTAGGTATAGTATTGGCCATCGGACTTGTTGTTGATGATGCCATTGTTGTACTGGAAAACATTTACAGTAAAATTGAAGGGGGTCAAGATCCTGATGAAGCAGCAAAAAATGGTTCGAAAGAAATATTCTTTGCGGTAATCAGTACAACTGTT
>CAYGNU010000243.1:0-6845 GCA_964351175.1 uncultured Roseivirgaceae bacterium
TTATTATATAGTTCAACATCTCCACAAAAAACAAGTTTTACCTCTGCATCATTTAAAATGAACGCATAATCGTCAGCTGTTGAGTTAGGGTACATAGGAACCGAAATACCACCAATTTGACCTATGGCCAAATCTGCGAAGACCCATTCTGGCTTGTTAAAAGATACTATTCCAACCCTATCACCTTTGGTTATTCCGCACTGAATAAGGCCATTGCTTAATTGATCTACAATTTCTTTAGCCTCATTCGAGCTATATTTTTTCCAGTGCCCGTTATGTTTAGAAGCTATTGCATCTTCAAGGGGTGAGTTTGCGATTTGAAAATCTAGGCATTCAAAAATACGAGTCATCTCCATACAAAAAATGTTAAGGGGATGAATATAATAAAAATAGTGATAGCAAACGTTATCTTCAGTTCACAAGCTGCTCCTGTTTATCAAAATCTCCCCTCAGCTCCCTAAATCTTTTGCGAGCCTCAGCAACAAAAACACTTCCAGGATATTTAGTTAGAAAGGTACGATAGAGATCCATTGCTTCCTCCTTATTATGAAGTTGTCGGTCAATAATATCTGCTTTTTTGAAAAAGGCATCATCTCCTAAAATATCAAAAGAATGATTATCAATAATGAGATCCAAGAGGGCAATTGATTCGTCAAAGTGACCAAGCTTAGTTTCTATATCTGCTCTTAACCAAATCAATTCATCTGCAAGTGAATGGTTAGGATAATCTTGCATCATGCTATCTATAGCTGCATTTGCCTGTTCGGTTTTATTCTGGAATAACAAAAGCTCTATTCCAGAATAGCGCTGCATCGCAATTTCTGCCGTATCGAGTGCTATATTATCTTTGATTAATAAACTAAGTGACATGGCATCATTAGCAATTTCTCTTGTCGTAGCTTCTTTCAAAATATCTAGATGTTCACCTGCTAATTGAAAGTCACCTTTGTAATATGATAATTTGGCATTTTTCAGTTTCGCTGTGTAACCAAGGTTTTCATCTTTATTAGACTTTTCTACCTGAGAATAAAGTAAGGTAGATTCCCATGGTTCTCCTATCAGCAAATAAATATCTCCTAAATCTAATTTCGACTGAGCTTTAATATCAGCACTCGCACGGGGTGTTTCGATAATTTTTTGAAGGATACTTATCGCTGAGTCTTTTTCATCTAAATAGAAAGCGTGTAAAAGTGCCTTATTACGAAGCGCCTCAAGTGTATTTCTGGTTATGCCTAATTCGGCAATAAATTGGTTATAGTCATTGATCAAATTTCTAATCTCTCTTTCGTCAATTGGATAAGTATTCCTAACTCTTTTTTCGTAAGATCTTATCAAATACATTTTCGAAAGAATATAATTCTGCGAACCCTTATAAGTTTTTATTAGATAGGTAAATATTTTAATGGCGTTATTGTAATCGTCATTATCAAGTGCTATGAGACCAATATTTAAAGTTCTCGATCCTTCAGACTTCAACCTTTTATCTATAGCCCTAGCTTGAACAAAAGCCCCATAGAAATTCTTCTGTTGAAGGTTAACCCAAATTAACAACTCACCATATATTTCACTATCTGGATTTTTCTGAATCTTATCAAACAACAGTTTTTCTAGACTTTCTAATTCATCTGGTTTGGCCAACAAACTTTGCAATGTATTTTTGACATAATTGAGGTTTGATGGGTTTTGACTGACGTAGTTCAAATATTCCTCTACCATCAAATCTTTAGAATTCATAATGCGATAGATATTCGCCATTTCTAATGAAAAAGAATAAGGACTTTTTAACGCTTTACGAGATTCTTGAAAAGTCTTAATAGCGAATTGGGTTAATTTTTTATTAACAAAATAGTCAGCTGTTATACTAGTGAGATAAGTATCAAATTTCACATCACTTATTATATTATCAAAGTAATCACTGGCTTTAGATTCACCCTCTGATGACAGTAAAAGCAACCCAAAATCAAGTCTGTAATAGAGGTTATCTGGGAATTTTTTTATGAGTCGTTTAATATATTTATTAGCATCAGAGTAATCTTGTGACTCTATCAGCAAGAAAAAATAATTGTTGTGGATAAGAGGAATGTTTTTATAGTCCTTTGCTATCTCATCATATAATTTTTTTGCTTTCACATAATCGCCTTGCCCATAATATTCATTAGCAAGTTGAACTTCATTATTCTGTTGCCCATATGTGGGAACACCAACGATAAGAATTGCTATTATTAAGATTATAAAGCTTGAGTTATTCACGATGTCTACACGGTAATTTTAATATATATATTAAATAAATAAATTATTATTAATTATTAGCATGTGGATACGTGGAAAAGAATTTTAAATTTAGTTTGCATCTTTATGGTGTAGAAAAGCGTCAATGTTATTTACTTGTTATCAACAATTTGGATTTGTTTAAGTGGTTGATTACTAAATGTTTATATTATGTTTGGTGATAACTTTGAATTTATGTGGATAAAAATATTTTCTTATGTTGTGTTTATAAGTTGGTGGTAAGTTGTGACTAGTTCTTACTTATACAGTAGTGCTATAATTATTTCATAAGGATAACGGTATAAGTGTTAAGAAGTTTGATCTAACTAACAACTTGTTCGTTATTTGTCCACATTAAAATATTAAAATATTAGGACCTAGTTCCCAGTTGGCTCTTATTGTCAGAAGATCTTTTTCCTCAGAGTTTAAATAGAAAATGACTGGTTCAGGATCTCTTTTTTCAAGTATATTCCCGGGATCCCAAACTCCATTAAGATTGCTATCAATGAGCGCTCGTAGTTTGTACTCTCCAGGTGGTACATTGATAAATGAAAATTTCTGGTTGTTTGATTGAGTATCGATAACCTTATTCTGTTTGTCAAGCAATTGAATTATGTAGGATGGTTTCGTTGTTTTCACCTCAACCAGTACTGTACCGTATGAATCAGACTTAGTGAAATTCAAATCAGTTTTAAGCATTTGAGAGCTGTCTTGTTCAGGGCTAATGAAAGCACCCTGGCCCATATATAGATGTGGTTTTAATTCTGGTTTCGGTTTTTTAGTTTCGGTTGTATCAGTTAAATTCAGTGAATCTGATGTCATTAATGATTTATCTAGAGATTTTGTTGCTGGTTTCGTTGAAGAACTTTTTGAAGTGTTAAAAAGTGTTGGATCTAATGGAATGTTAATTGCTAATTCATCTTTTGAGTAGTTCCATTTTAACTGAGTTGTATCAGGTTTTATTATTGTAAGTGAGTCTATGTAAACATAGAGTGAATCTCGATTTATCGTTATAACTGGTTTCGAGAATTTAAGAGTCGATTTTATAATGGGTTCTGAAACAAAGATTTTTTCCAGAGTAGAAGTAGAGGTAAACGGTAAGGGACTTCGTGAGGTCTCTTCAAACTTTACAAATATTGTGTCAGTATATTGAATATTAACAGAATCGCTTAAGTGTATAAAGGTTAATAAGCTATCTTGAATGTTTAGTGGATTATATATTCTCAAACTGCTTTGAAATTGATCAGTAAAAGAACTGTAAATCTTTGCGGAATCAATAAATTCAAGTCGGTAATTTTTGAGATTTTTGTTATACTTAATTTCGAATGTTGTTCCATTTTGTCTCGCACTGATCTGTTCTATAGGTCGTACATCCAATTTTTGTATGGTAAAGTTAATATTGGAAAAGCTACTGTCTAATACGATGAGGTTGGAATAAAATCCGTAAGATTCTGATTTAACATCTGCTATGAAGTTCTTGTTCTTATCTTTCAATGCATATAGATTATAGGAACCTGCTTTTAGATTTTCAAGTGTATATTCTCCAGCCTTATTTGTCTTAGTTAGATATAGAGGTGGGCCATTAAATAGGTCGAGTGTATCAAAAGCATCATAAAGATAAATACTGAAGTCATTGGCTGGTTTGTTTATTAACTGATCATTGACAATTCCTGTTATGCTCAGTGAATCTAAATATGCACCAGTACTGAAGGCGATCTTTAAATTATCGGGGGGATTACTTTCAGTGATATCTTGTACGCCTTCTCTTATGTTAACCGTGTAAGTCGTATTGTCTTTCAATGGTTCAGAAAGTTCAATGACTAGCTTATCTCTTTTAACTTTAATTTCATATTCTTGATTTAGGCGTGGTGTTATTATAATCTGTTCCTTGGCCTCCTTCGGCTTTATGAATTCATTAAATTCTAGAGTAATGGTACGTGTAGAAACGTTGATTTCACCATCAGCAGGATTAGATAGAACTAGCTCAGGTGGATCTGTATCTTTCGGACCTCCAGTGGGTGCAGTTTGATTGGCACAATTAACAGTGATTATAAAGAGAATTACGTAAAAAGATTGTCTTAATATCTTATTCATTTTTTGCTCACTAAATAAATCAAACTAGAATAATTATTGTTATTAATATTGGCGTAACTATTTGATTTATAACCGTTTATGAATGATTTTAGATAATTTGTCTCACCAGTTTTGTATTTTTCACTTAGCAAAGAAACATAGAATGAATCAAACTTCATTGGACGGATTGAATCAATTTGTAAGTTGACACTTTCCAACAATTGTGCTAAACTTTTTTGGGTAAAATGATATAAGTGTCTAGGTACATCAAATGCAGCCCAGTGTTCTCTGTAGTGCTTAGCATCATAGCTTTCTGGATTAGGAACTGCTATAACAAGTTTACCTGATTGGTCTAACTTATTAGCAAGACTTATTAGTGTGGGCTTTAAATCAGAGACATGCTCTAGAACATGCCAAAGACTAATTATATTAAAAAGTGTGTTTTTGTCAATGTCTTCTAGACCCTTTAGTATGTGAGGTCTAATAGATTCATGAGCATTATGACGCGCTTGTTCGCTTGGTTCTATACCTACAACCTTCCAATTATTCCGGTGAGCTACACTTAGAAAATGGCCAGTTCCACAACCATAGTCCAGTAAGTTTCCTTTAGATGTAAGACTGTTAATGAGTTTAAGTTTTGACTTAAGTGCTATTGATCTTACAGATTTGTAAATGGTTCCTATAAGATTGTTGGCATTGTTAGTATGTGATATGTATTCTTCAGATTGATAGTATTTATCTAGATGCTGACTAATAGGTCTTGGATTAGTAAATAGCAAGGTACAGTTAATGCATTGTACTATCTGGAAGCTTTCATGAGATACGGTGAAATCTTCACAATCCATATACTTTTGAAATGATTGTTGTCCGCAGGAGGGACAACTTTCAAGCGTTTCTAACATTCTTATTTTGCTAAGTATACCATAAGAATAGAAATATCTGATGGAGATACGCCACTTATTCTACTCGCTTGTCCAATGGTAGTTGGTTTAATTTGAATTAGTTTTTGTCTTCCTTCTGATGATAGTGCCTTTATTTCATCATAATTAAAATTACTACGAATTTTTTTGTCTTCTAAGGATTCCATCTTTTCAGCAAGGAGACGTTCCTTTTCTATGTAGGTTTCATATTTAACAGCTATTTCAACTTGCTGTAATATTTCATCATCATATTTAGAAAGATAGGTGTTGAGCTCTGAATTTAGTTCTTTTAAGTGTTGAATATTTACTTCTGGTCGCTTCAGTATATTAATAACCGGAACTCTTTGTTTTAAGGTTGCGGTATTTAAATCTTGCAAGATGTCATTGGATACAGATGGCTCTACCCTCTTTTGATTAAGATCATTTAATAGAACATCAAGCTCATTTTTCTTATCAAATAAGTTATTGAGCCGTGCATCATCAGCTAATCCAATGCTATGTCCTTTTTCTGTAAGTCGAAGATCTGCATTATCTTGTCTCAATAATATTCTGAACTCCGCTCTTGAGGTAAACATCCTATATGGTTCATCAGTCCCTTTATTTATTAGATCATCAATTAACACTCCTATATAAGCTTCTGATCTTTTAAGTGTAAACGGTTCTTTTCCGTGAATTTTGTTATGTGCATTTATACCCGCCATTAATCCTTGACAGGCAGCTTCTTCATAGCCAGTGGTTCCATTTATCTGGCCTGCGAAATATAAATTTTCTATAAGTTTTGTCTCAAGTGTTAGTCTTAGCTGAGTAGGTGGAAAATAGTCGTACTCAATGGCATAACCAGGACGAAACATTTTGACATTTTCAAAACCTGGTATCTTTCTTAGTGAATTATACTGTACATCTTCAGGTAATGAAGTGGAAAATCCATTAACGTATATCTCGACTGTATTCCAACCTTCGGGCTCTACGAATATCTGATGACGTTCTCTTTCTGCGAATCTGTTTATTTTATCTTCAATTGATGGACAGTATCTTGGTCCAATACCTTGTATTCTCCCGTTAAACATAGGAGACTTATCAAACCCGGTTTGAAGTGTTTCATGAACTTCATTGTTTGTATATGTGATGTAACAGCTTCTTTGCTCGGTGAGAGGCTTTGTGTCACTATAAGAAAATTTTCTAGGTTTCTCATCACCTTTTTGTTCTTCCATTTTGCTGTAGTCAAGACTTCGGCTATCGACTCTAGGAGGCGTTCCTGTCTTCATTCGTCCTGACTCAAACCCTAATTGTGTTAGCTGTTCTGTAATACCTTTAGCGGCCCTTTCACCTGTTCTACCTCCACCAAATTGTTTCTCGCCTATATGTATAATACCATTAAGAAATGTACCATTGGTAAGTACAACGGATTTGGATTTTATTTCTAGTCCTAATGAGGTAGTAACCCCAACAACTTTGTTGTTTTCAACTAAGATACCAGTAGCCATTTCTTGCCAGAAATCGACATTTGGGGTGCGTTCTAGTGCAAGACGCCATTCTTCGGCAAACCTCATTCTGTCATTTTGGGTACGTGGACTCCACATTGCG
>CAYGNU010000244.1:0-4767 GCA_964351175.1 uncultured Roseivirgaceae bacterium
TACCAATGGTGGCTCGAATTCAAGGTTTTCCCGAGAACTGGATTTTTACAGGAATTTATCAACACAAAAAGCTATCAAAGCTATTGGCGTTTCATATTTTAAGATACCGGTAGTAGCTAACGCATTTAGAAAGGAACTAGCAAAGAATATCCATCTATTAAATCCAATAGATGGTATAACCAATGTAATAAAAGAACTCTCTCAATCTTATCAGCTTGGCATATTAACTTCTAACTCACAATCCAATATTGAGACTTTCCTTCAAAGACATGATTTGATTGATTGCTTTAAGTGTTTTTATTCAGACATTGGGTTATTTAAAAAGAACAAATTAATAAAGTCTATTCAGAAAAAAGACAACCTTAGTTCAGATCAATTATTACTTGTTGGAGATGAAACTAGAGATGTTGAGGCTGCCCATAAATGTGGTCTACCGATAATAAGTGTAGCTTGGGGATTTCATACTAGAGCAGTTTTAGAAAAATTTCATCCTGACTATATCATTGAGCAACCCTCCGAACTATTACCTCTTTTAAAAGGCTCATAATATTAAACCCTATTCTTAAATCAGATTTGCTTGTATCCTGTAGGCATTAGCGCTTATTTTGCAGCAAAATTTGACAGATGACCTCAAGAATCAAGTTATTTCTTAGTTATTGCCTTTTCTGGTTTAGTTTTTTCGTGATCGCGAGGATTATTTTTCTAATCTATCATTATCCATTAACCGGAACATTGAGCTTCGGTGATATACTATTGACAATACTTAATGGTGCCAGACTTGATTTAACCGTAATGGGTTATTTTTCATTAATACCTGGTCTATTGATTTGTCTCACTACCTACTTCA
This sequence comes from uncultured Roseivirgaceae bacterium, assembly GCA_964351175.1. Taxonomy (GTDB): domain Bacteria; phylum Bacteroidota; class Bacteroidia; order Cytophagales; family Cyclobacteriaceae; genus Fulvivirga. Next base: position 848 of record CAYGNU010000244.1, read on the forward strand.
AGCCGACTATACTTGACATAATATTAAAAATATACACGGGGTTAATGCTTTTTATATCAAGTTTTATAATTGTACTTGACCTTGAATTATATACACATTGGAGCTACAGAATGGACGCCACTCCCCTTTTGTATATTGGCAAGGAGGCTGCCGGGTCTGGAGATTTTTGGACTACCGTTATCCTAGTTATTTTCTGGCTGATACTCTTTGGTTTGTTCGGATGGGGGTACTTAAAATATATCTCTGAAAAGACCAAGAATTTAGATAGCGCGGATTGGAAAACCTCAATTGTCATGCTAATTATAACAGCATTATTAATTGCTCCTATAAGAGGAACAACCGGTGTTGCTCCTATTAATACTGGCACAGTATATTTTCATAAATCAAACATGTATGCTAATCATGCTGCTATTAATGTCGTCTATAATTTTGGTTATGCATTGAAAAAATTCAACCGACTAAAATATCCAGAAAACTATCTGGCTACTAATAAAACAACGCAATATTTTGCGGAAATGAATGAGTCTTCAGGAGAAACAACTAAGCTCATCAATTCTGAACATCCGAATATTATTGTCATCGTTCTTGAGAGTTATACTTTCAAATTTATTGAACCATTGGGTGGACTACCAAGTATCACTCCAAATATTAATCAATTAGTGCATGAAGGTGTTTTGTTTGATAATTTCTATTCATCAGGTGATAGGACAGATTTAGGCATTGTGTCTATTCTTAATGGATATCCAAGACAACCAAAGGGGTCAATAATCAAGTTTCCTAGTAAAACTGCATCATTACCATTCATTAATAAGACGCTTAAAGCCAAAGGTTATAAGACTGAGTTTACTTATGGTTATAATATCGATTATGCCAATTTCAATTCATTTTTGACTAACGGACAGTTTGATGGTATTACTCATAGTCAGGATTTTCCTCAAGAATTGAATACTTCAAAATGGGGAGTGCATGATCATTTTGTTTTTGACAAATTTCTCAAAGAGGCCAATAAAATAGACACCCCATTCTTCAAAATTATGATGACCCAAAGTAGTCATGAACCATTTGAAGTACCTATGGAAACCGTGATTGAAGGAGAAGATGATGTTCACAAGTTTTTGAATTCAGCATACTATACTGATAAATCTCTAGGTGAATTTATTAAAAAAGCAAAAGCATCAGATTGGTGGGATAACAGTTGGATTATTATCACAGCTGATCATGGCCATTTTATGCCTGACAATCCTGGCAACTCCAATGCAGATAGATTTAAGATCCCTATGATCTGGCTAGGAGGAGCACTTACGAAACAAGACACAGTAATTCATTCATATGCCAGCCAAACTGATATTGCTAACACAATATTTGGCCAATTAGGTTTTCAAGACAATGAATTCATATTTAGTAAGAATATTATGGCAAGCGATTACAAGCCTTATGCCGTTTATGTCTTTAACAATGGTTTTGGCTACTTAGACAGTACACATAAAATTATTTTTGATAATGTAGGAGGCAACTATTTAATCAAAGAAGGTGCCAATACTGAAAAGGAATTGGAGCTGGGGAAGGCTTATATGCAAACACTCTATTCAGATTTTAATAAGCGTTGATTAAGTCTAAGCCATTTTCCTAAATACAACACGTAAGGAAATGAAGATAATGACACCAATTGGGACAACAATGATTAACCATGCAAATAGGCCCATAAGGTGAGCCAACCATAATTGCTTTAGTGCTAAAAAGAAATCATTTTTAACTAAATCAACTAACTCTGAAATGCTGTATGGGATAGGGTTAACATTCAAAATGTTAGATCCCAAATTGATCAATGGAATAATTAAAAGTAATTGTAGAGGATAAACAAGGTAGTTTATTAATTGGATAGCAGCTACATTCAGTCTAAAAGCAAGGGCGATTAACAAACATATTAAAGTAGTTACACCTACAACCGGAATCAACCCAAAAACAAAGCCTAGTGAAACCGACAATGCTAGTCGCTCAGGAGTCATTCCTTGCTTAAGAAAGCCCATAAGTGGCTTCAGCAACTTATCATTAATGTTCCTTTTAAAATTGTTTACCACTTCGATTATTGGATTAGTTACGAAGATAATTGTGATATAATCTTGATAAAACTAAACACTAATTAATATTTTTTCGTTGTACGGACTTATAGGTCTAGATATTGGCACTTTTTAAACTTTTAATGAATTAAAACACCTCAATGCCATGATTAACTTTTCGCTAAATAGAAAAAAATGGGTTGTACCAAGGATTAAAGGAAAATATATTGGACAAGCCTATCTGAAGAACTTTAACCAAGCACTATTAAATCTGGATAAAAATTTACAGGAAGAGCGTGTAAATAATAATCACCCTAAAATGGCTACCTAATAAAAAAGCCCAGACATGTTTGCCTAGGCTTACGAATTATCTTCTATTTCAATTAGCTGGATTTTCTTACAGAGCCTCCACTACTAGAATCTGTTCTTGATTTTGTTGGGTTGCCAATGTACCTGATACTGGCTCCACTGCTCGCATGAGCATCAATCTCGCTTTTAGCATTTACTTTTGCTCCAGCCCCACTGCTTGCTCTAACTCTTACATTTTCAGCTTCAAGGTCGTAGGCATCTACGCCACCAGCACTACTCACTTCCACCTCAAGGAATTTTGACTTTCCTGAGACCTCCACATCGCCTGAGCTTGAGGCTCCGATAGTAAGCTCATTCACATCTACTGAAACTTCTACATCAGCCGCACTTGACACATCAATAGTCATACGATCTCCTTTAATAACACCCTCAGAATATACTGTAGATGCACTGCTGGCCGCAATAGCTTCTAATTCGACATAAGTAACATAAACTTTCACAGAAATATTTCTGTAACGATTACCCTCTAAATGAACCTTAAGTCTACTCCCTCTTACTTCGGTAAGAACCTCATCATTATCCATACCCCTTGCTTCAACTTCAACGCTCTCTTTAGTGCCCTTTTTCAAATATAAATCTATGGCCTGTGAAACTTGTACCTCATCAAATGACCCAACATCACGTTTTTCCCTTTGCTGTCCGTAGCTCTGAACTGTAATCAATAATACAGTCAAGAAAATTCCTAACTTTTTCATAAATGTCAATTTTAAATATTCAACTCAAAGACCAACTAAATAATAGGAGGTTGCATGTACGTTAAATATTTATAGTTCTGATTCAATTTTCTAATATAACAAGAAGTACTCAATCTCGTTGGAATATACACCATCAAAAAAAATTAAAAATTCTGCAACCATTTACACAACACTAAGTCCTTAACTTATCTAAAACAACAACTAAAGGTCATGCTCAAAAATTACATTCGCGTAACTGTGCGCAATCTGTTCAAAAACAGTGTCTATTCATTCATTAACATCACGGGATTAGCAGTAGGTATTGTCTGCTGCATCCTTATCCTACTTTGGGTAAATGATGAGGTTTCATATGATAAATTCCTGCCAAAATATAACAAGCTGGCTCAGGTGTGGATCAATGCAGAATTTGATGGAAAAATTAATTCATGGACGTCTTTGCCTCTTCCAACTTATGAAGCCATGAAAACGGCTGATACAAAAATCAAAAACTCATGTGTCACTGGCTGGGGGTCTTCTCATCTTTTTGCCCTTGGTGAAAAAAGAATTACCAATGATGGTTACTGGGTAAGTGAGGAGTTTCTTGAGATGTTTGAATTCCCAATGGCATATGGTGACCCAAGTACCGTGCTTGATGAACCATCATCGATAGTATTAACAGAGTCTTTCGCGAAATCACTATTTGGTAATGAGGATCCTCTCGGCAAGATCATCAGGCTGGATGATGAGGCTGATGTAAAGGTAACAGGGATATTAAAAGATGTACCCCAAAACTCCTCTTTCGAATTTGAATATCTAATTC
>CAYGNU010000244.1:4777-6844 GCA_964351175.1 uncultured Roseivirgaceae bacterium
AATTCCCTGGAAGCTACGCGAGCAGCTTAATCAATGGGTACTTGACAACAAAGACAATTGGGGTAATAATTCATTCCAGATTTTTCTTGAATTAGATCAAAGTGATGATTTGCTATCCGTGGAAAATAACGTTAAAGATATGCTGGTAGAGCATTCAGAACCTGGTTTTATGCGATATCTATTTCTTCACCCTGTTGAAAAGTGGAGACTATATTCAAACTTTGAAAATGGCATTGCTACCGGTGGAAGAAGTGATTATGTTCAATTGTTTACAGTTATTGCACTATTGATTATAGTGATAGCCTGTATCAACTTTATGAACCTAGCAACAGCTAGATCTGAACGCAGAGCCAAAGAAGTTGGTATTAGAAAAAGTGTGGGATCTGGTAAAGGTCAGCTCATCGCCCAATTTATTGGAGAATCAGTTTTCATTTCACTAATTTCTTATGTTATAGCTATATTATTATCACTCTTGCTACTTCCTTTTTATAATGATCTTGTCGAGAAAGAACTTTTCATTGACTTTACATCTTCTCTTTTCTGGATTTTTTCAGCAGTAGTTATTCTTGTTACAGGAATAATTTCCGGTAGTTACCCGGCATTCTATTTGTCATCGTTCAGACCAGCCAAAGTTCTAAAAGGAAAGGTTACTTTAGGTAAGAATGCTAGCACTCCGAGAAAGGTCTTAGTTATCTTACAGTTTGGAATATCAATAATATTGATTATCGGTACCATTGTAATAATCCAGCAAATAAAACTAGCAAAAGATCGTACGTTAGGTTATGATCAGGAAAAACTAATAACTGTTGACAAAACGGGCGAATTGACTGACAACTACGATGCATTAAAAACGGAACTACTGCAGTCAGGAGCAGTCTCAGGTGTAACAGTATCAAATAGTAAAATCACTTCAATTAGCTCTAATAATTTTTTGGGTTGGCCAGGTAAACCTGAAGACTTAAATGTAATTTTCACTACCATCACTACTGAATATGACTACTGCCAGACTATGGGCGTAGACGTACTTATGGGTCGTGATTTCTCAAAAGACTTCAAAAGTGATACAGCTGCCATAGTTATAAACAAAGCCGCATTAGATCTAATGGGCTTAGAAGACCCTATTGGCACTCAGCTTGACCTTTGGGGAGATAAAAGAGAGCTTATTGGAGTTGTTGATAATGTGCTTATGGGCTCGGTTTATTCAGAGGTTAAGCCCTTGTTTATGATCATTGATGACTGGGGAGGGTCTATTACCATTAGGCTATCGGGCGATATTCAGAACTCATTGGCTATGGTAAAATCAATATTTGAAAAGCACAACCCCGCTTATCCTTTTGAATATGAATTTGTAGACGTTGACTACCAAAAGAAGTTTACAACCATTAACATGACCAGTAGATTAGCGAATTTATTCGCCATATTAACAATATTTATTACAGGGCTTGGACTTTTTGGCTTAGCGGCATATACTGCAGAACAACGAACCAAAGAAATTGGTATTCGAAAGGTCCTTGGTGCCTCTGTCGGAGGGCTAATTCAATTAATGTCTTACGATTTTTCAAAACTGGTAATTATCTCTTTTTTGCTCTCTTCACCATTAGCGTGGTATCTTTTAAATAGTTATCTGGAGAGATACCCCTTGCGAACAGAAATCATGTGGTGGATCTTCCCATTAACAGGATTAATAGCTCTCATTTTTGCTATCGTCATTGTAAGTACTCAAGCCTTGAAAGCTGCAACAGCAAACCCTGTAAAGTCGCTAAGGAATGAATAAAATTGATCTAAAATAGTACATCTCAATGGTTGTTCTTTTTTTAAACAATTCTATCAGACAAATAAAAAAAATAGCTATATTGGTATTATCTAAAGGATTTATTTATCACATTATGTGATGATGATGGTATTAAAAAACTAGCAAAAATGATAAAGGAACAATTAAATGTATTAATTCAGTTGGCAGCTAGCGATAGTAATGTTGCAGAAAAAGAAGCTAAATTGATTCAAATGATTGGTGTTTCTAATGGGATACCAAAAGAAGAAATTGAGGAAATGCTTAAGAATCCATCG
>CAYGNU010000245.1:0-6830 GCA_964351175.1 uncultured Roseivirgaceae bacterium
CTACCAATTGCTTTAGGCTGTTTAACTGAGAACCACCACCAGTGACTACAATACCACCCGCCAGTCTGTTCTCAAATCCTGAAGTAATAATTTCTGTATGCGCTAATTCGATAATCTCTTCCATTCTCGCCTCAATGATATTGGCAAGGTTTCTTACTGAGATTTCTTTTGGCGCCCTATTTCTAATACCTGGTATTGATACGATCTCGTTAGGACTAGCCTCTTCCCCTATCGCTTTACCAAATTTAGTTTTCAATAATTCCGCCTGATGTTGCATTACCATACAACCCTGCTTAATGTCAGAAGTGATGATATTTCCACCAAATGGTATTACTGCAGTATGTCTGATGATATTATCATGGAAAATAGCGATATCTGTTGTACCGCCCCCAATATCTATAAGACAAATGCCTGCTTCTTTCTCCTCGTCACTAAGTACCGCTATACTCGATGCCAATGGCTCAAGAATTAGATTCTCGATTTCGAGACCTGCTCTACGCACACATTTGTTAATGTTGTTGATCGCATTAGTTTGAGCAGTGATCACATGGAAATCCGCTTCCAACTTCACTCCGCTCATTCCTACAGGATCTTTGATACCATCTTCATAATCCACAGTATAATCTTGTGGCATTACGTGGATAATCTGGCTGCCTGGAGGTATCACTATGCGATACATGTCATTGGTGAGCCTGTTAATGTCCTCGATAGTAATTTCGTCATCATTAGAAGATCGGGTGATACTTCCGTGATGGATGGAACTTTTAATATGCTGACCTGCGATGCCAACATTGACCACTCTGATATCAATACCAGATTGTTCTTCAGCCTCCCTCACTGCTTTTTCAATAGCGTTTACCGTTTTGTCAATGTTAGTGACAATGCCGCGGATCACTCCGTCAGATTCGGCCTTGCCCATTCCCAAAACTTCAAGTTTGCCAAACTCGTTCTTCCTCCCCACAATTGCGCAAATTTTTGTGGTTCCGATATCGAGTCCGACTACAATTTTGTCATTTTCCATGGTTGTAAATTTATTTTTAGTGGTTGTTTATTCTTTTTTAGCTTCTAGCTGTTAGCTTCAAGCTTCGAGCAACTCATAGCTCAAAACCCGTAGCTCACAGCTTATTTCATTCTGCGATTATCTGATCTTTATATTCCAAATTCACGCGTTCATAAGTATTCCATCCTTTTTGAGGAAGTATCTGCTTATAGAAGACCTTTAGCTTCTTAAACTTTGCTTCCAAATTGTCTGGCTGCCCAAATTCTACAATCTGCTTTGTAACCTGAGGGTAAATCAAAACATTCATTTTTTTATCGATATCAATTTGTGCTATCTGCGCTTTCCAGAATTTGTCATTATCAATAAACTTCAATAACTCATACACTTTTTGTCCTTCTTCGGTAGCGGTCAAATCATTTTTCACCAATTCCTTCATAAAGCTTCCACTAAGAATGATCGTTCTGGAAGTATACTTATTTGACGGTGGTAGTACAACTCCATCTGTAGAAACATAACCTCTTGAAACAGTCGGGTCTACTATTCTGGCAAATGGCCTGCGCAGCTTAGCCTTTACCAAAATATTGCCTTTCAAATCTTTATAAATCTCAGCCTTCTGTAAAAATTTCTGTGACCTAACTCGTTCTTCGATGGTTTTAAGATTAATTTCTTCAAAGTTCTTTCCGATAATTACATCATCCCCATCATCAGTCATTAGTGCTATAATGTCATTCTCATCTATGAAAAAATTATCAAATTGGTTATCAAGCTTTACCACAATGTCTTTACATATCTCTGAACCTTGTTTGCGCTCAGCAAAGCTGATAACAGACAGAAGGATCACTGCAGCTACTATAATTTTTACTCCTCTACCGATTTTTATTTTTTTAAGCATGGTATTTTTCGGTTAAAAAGTTCTCAATAGGTTTTACCAATTTATCGATGTCTCCAGCACCAATAGTGGCCACTACTTCCAGCTGATGTTCATTTAGAAGATCGATTAAATTTTCTTTAGTGCATTTAGACTTGACTGTTTTAACATCTTTAAAGATAATCTCTGAGGTTACCCCCGGTATAGGCTCTTCTCTAGCAGGGTAGATATCCAACAAGATGATCTCATCAGCAAGACTTAAGCTTTCAGCAAATTCAAATGCAAAATCTCTGGTACGACTGTAAAGGTGAGGCTGAAAAATGGCCGTCACTTTTTTATCAGGGTAAAGCGCCTTCAATGACTTTAGGAAAGCCTCGATCTCTACCGGATGATGTGCATAATCATCAACAAATACTATTTTTTCAGATCTGATTATAAACTCAAATCTTCGTTTCACACCTTCGTAGCTTTCAATACCAGATCGTATTTCATCTACATTAAGGCCTAATTCTAATGCTACTGCTATGGCTACTGTAGCATTTTCGACATTATGAAAACCGGGGACGCCTAGCTTAAGCTTATTAATGCTGTTGATCTCGTCAGTGTAGTTGAATTCAAAAAAACCATTTCCCATGGTAATATTGCTGGCAAAAAATTGCCCCCGGTTTAATCCATATGTATTCACCGACTTATTAAAATCGGTAGACACTAAATCTTTTGTTATTTTCTCGTTGATGAAGAGCTTTCCAGTGCTCTTAATCTTATCAATAAATGCTTTAAACGAATTTTCTAAATGCGTCTTATCACCATAAATGTCCAAATGATCTGCATCAGCAGAAGTTATTATAGCCAAATCTGGATTGAGTGTTAAGAATGAGCGATCGAACTCATCAGCCTCCACTATTGCCACAGTATTTGGTGTTAAGGCTTCATTAGCTATGAAGTTAGAATTGTAATTAGTAGCAATACCTCCTAAAAATGCCACGATATCACGACCTGAATGTTTCAGCAAGTGTGCTATCATAGAAGAGGTGGTAGTCTTACCGTGAGTACCAGCTACCGCTACTAATTTGAAATTATTTGAGATAGCACCCAATACTTCTGAGCGCTTCAGTAATGTATAATTATTGTCTTTGAAATAATTGAATTGCTTATTTGCTTTTGGAATAGCTGGCGTATAAATAATAAGTGCCGTTGCACTGTCTGACTTTACCTTGACATCTATCAAATTCATGTCATCTTCAAAATGAATATCAATACCTTCATTTATCAAAGTATCTGTCAAAGCTGTTGGTGTGCGATCGTAACCTGATACAGCAAAACCATTAAGGTTAAACCATCTGGCTAATGCACTCATGCCTATCCCCCCGATGCCTATAAAATGGACGCTATGGTATTGTTTCAAATTCATTTGATAATTTCCATCAGTTCGTTCACAATTTCTACGGCCGCATTTGGCTTGGCTAATGTCTTAATGTTTTTAGAAAGTAACTTTTGACGGTCCACGTCTTTAAGAAGTTCTATTACTTCTGCTATCAGATTATCTTTAGCACGTTCGTCCTTTACCATGACGGCCGCATCAATTGAAGTCAAGGCAGCGGCATTTTTTGTCTGATGATCTTCTGCCACATTAGGCGAAGGCACCAGTACAACTGGCTTACCTACAATGCATAATTCTGAAATAGACAGTGCTCCGGCTCTTGAGATAACCACATCAGCAGCGGCATAAGCCAGATCCATTTCTTTGATAAATTGCTCGATTCTAACATTGGTCAGGTCAAAGCTTTTGGCTCTGGACTTGATATCTTCATAATAGAATTTTCCAGTCTGCCAGATCATTTGATAGCCATTCTTCACTACCTTATCCAATTCACCTAGTACACTATTATTGATGGTACGAGCACCAAGACTTCCTCCTAGCACTAATATTGTCTTTTTGCTACCATCTAATTTGAAATGTGCTAAAGCCACATCTCTTTTAGCACTTAAATCTAAGATATCTTTTCTCACAGGGTTGCCTGTCTTAGCAATAATTGATGCTGGAAAGTATTTATCCATACCATCATATGCCACACAGATCCTTTTCGCTTTTTTACCAAATTTTTTATTAGTCAATCCAGCATAACTGTTCTGTTCTTGGATTAATGAAGGCACTTTCAATGAATTGGCAGCAAACATCATTGGTCCGCTAGCATAACCACCAAAACCCAATACTGCATCTGGCTTATAAGATTTAACGATGCGCTTAGCCATTAGGAAGCTATAAATCACCTTGATTGGGAACATCACATTGTCTAGTGTCATTCTGCGCTGCAGCCCGCTGATCCAAAGCCCAACAATCTTAAAGCCAGCTTCAGGCACTTTGGTCATTTCCATTTTACCTTTAGCACCCACAAACATAATTTCCACATCTTCATACCGACTCTTAATCTCATTGGCTACGGCCAATGCAGGATAGATGTGACCTCCGGTCCCTCCGCCACTAATAATGAATCGATATGGTTTTGTGTTACTCAATTAAGCTGCTTTAGCAATATTTCTTATTTCACCACCTGCATTCTCCCAGCTAGAATCTGTTTCACCACGACTCACACTGATGATAATACCTATTGATAATCCTGTAAATAATAATGACGTACCTCCCATACTAATTAATGGAAGTGGTAAACCTGTAATTGGTCCTAGCCCAACGACTACGCCCATATTTACCATAGCCTGTAGTACAATTGCAAAACTCAACCCTGCCGATAGTAATCCTCCAAAGGCTCTTTCACTGTTAGTAACTGCCTTCATGCCTCGAGACAATAAAATCAAGTAAAGCAGAAGAACTACTAAGCCACCTACCATGCCGTACTCTTCAATAATAATGGCAAACACAAAATCAGAATATGGGTGTGGAAGTATATTTCTCTGCTGACTTTGTCCGGGACCTTTACCAAAAACACCTCCAGTAGCAACCGCAATACGAGCATGTTTAGCTTGGAAAGGCAATTCGTCTCCATTGATAAAGCTTTCAATTCTACTCTTAGCTGTTTCTCCCCTCACACCGAATGTTAGTGCAGTACCTCCAGCGAGTATTCCAACAAAAACCAGCATGGCAAGATATTTAATTGGTACCCTACCAATGAACATGATCAACATGCAGGTTAAGAATAAGAGTATCGCTGATGATAAATTTGTCAATGCGATCAAACCGCAGATAACTCCACACCAAATAAGGATAGGAATCAATGATTCTTTAAAATCTGCAATATTTTGCTGACGTTTTGATAACATACTTGCCAAAGTTGTAATCAATGCCAAGCTTGCCAGATCAGATGGCTGGAACGATGCGTTTATGACAGGTAGTTGTATCCAGCGAGAAGCATCATTAAGACTAACACCATTGGTGAATGTGTAAATTAAGAGTGGTACGCTCAACCAAAGTGCAAATCGCGACAGTTTAGAATAATATCTATAATCCACTTTGTGTGCCACCCACATGGCTAAAATACCTAAACCAACAAGCAGTGTGTGCTTGATTAAATATGATTCTGGATTGACCATTCTTTTGAAGGCCAACGTGCCTGTTGCACTGTACACCACTAAAATACTAATTAGTGAAAGTGCAAAGATTACTGCCCAGATGACCGGATCACCTTTTAAGTTTTCATCTACCCAAGCTTTTAATTTGTTCATTGTTCTAAAGCTTTAGATTCAAATTCATTTTTCAATTCCAGCACGGCTTGTCTAAATTGCTCACCGCGATCTTCATAATTATTGAAGAGATCAAAGCTTGCACAGGCAGGAGACAATAAAACCACATCATGTGTTACAGCATAATTAAGTGCTTCTCGTACAGCAGTCTTCATTGTATCCGTTTCCAACATATTAATAATATTCCCATGAAAGGCATCTCTTAGCTTGGAATTGTCCTTACCCAAACACACAAGGGCCTTGACCTTTTTATTGACAGACTCCATTATCAAATCATATTGATTGCCTTTGTCTACCCCACCGGCTATCCAAACTAAAGGCTCATTAAAGCTTTCCAATGCATAGTGTACAGCATCTACATTAGTTGCTTTTGAGTCATTGATGAATCTTACATCATTGATGGTTGCGATATACTCCATGCGATGTGGAGCATTTTTAAAGGACTTAAGTGATGACTTAATACTTTCAACACTAACACCAACCTTTAAGGCTGCGCTGATAGCTGCCATCATATTAATAGCATTGTGCCTACCTAATAGCACTGTATCTTTCTGAGCTATTTGAACATCTTCAGAGAAATGCATTGCTTTATCATCAAAATACGCTGAGGCAGATTTATTAGATAAAGAGATAGGCATCATGCTCGTATTAAATCCTCTCGCCTTGATGGCCTCTTTAATCAGTAAGTTGTCCTCATAATAGATGAAGTGATCATTAATACCCAGATTTTGCGCTACTCTAAATTTAGAATCGACATAATTATTGATGTCATAACCATACCTGTCCATGTGGTCAGGAGTAATGTTTAAGAGTATAGCTATGTAAGGATTCAACAAATAGCAACCATCTAATTGAAAGCTACTCATCTCTACCACGTAATAATCGCATTCGTCTTTAACTACCTGCTTAGCAAGGCTATGACCTACATTACCAGCTAACCCAACTTTCACCCCGGCTTCTTTGAGTAAATGGTATGTCAATAAGGTAGTTGTTGTTTTGCCGTTGGTGCCAGTAATGGCTATCAGTTTTGCTTTTGTATAACTAAAGGCAAATTCTATTTCATCGATCACCTTTACGCCAGCAGCACTCAACTCCTTAATAATTGGAGCCTTTTCTGGAATACCAGGGCTTTTAACTACCAGATTAGAAGCTAATATTTTTAATTTGGAATGTTTTTCTTCCTCAAAAGAAATCCCTTTGGAAATCAGTTCTTGTTTATACTTATCAGCAATTTTTCCATTGTCAGAAACGAACACAGCATAGCCT
>CAYGNU010000246.1:0-6817 GCA_964351175.1 uncultured Roseivirgaceae bacterium
GTGCCACTTTCAGTATTGTTGAAAAGGGATGAAATAGCCTACCATTTACAAGATTCTGGTGCAAAGGCTTACTTCTGCTTTGAAGGCACGCCTGAACTTCCCATGGCTACTGAAGGTAAAGCTGGTTTTGATGTTACTGCCAGTTGCGAACAGTTTTATGTTATAACGGGGAATCCAACAAGTCCCTCCCCAATTGAGGGTGCCAAAACCATGGGGATGCTCATGAGTAATCAGCCTTCAGTTTTTGAAAGTGTGACCACCCTAGCTGATGATACGGCAATTATCATTTATACCTCCGGAACTACAGGAAAGCCGAAGGGTGCAGAGCTATCACACTCCAACCTGATACAGAATGCTATTTTATCCACCGATATTACCGATTTGGTCACTTCTGATAAGCAACTAATTGTCCTTCCCTTATTCCACATTTTTGCAATGACAGTATTGATGAATGCGGGCCTTTACAAAGGAGCTACTAGCATTCTTTTACCACGTTTTGATGCAGAAGCCGTGCTTGGCCTTATGCAACAGCATACCATTACTGTTTTTGCTGGAGTGCCAACCATGTATTGGGGTTTGCTCAATTATGAGAATACTAAATTTGACCTAAAAGCCATTGCCAAAAACCTTAAAACCTGTGTGTCTGGAGGAGCGGCCTTACCTGTCAATGTATTGGAGCAGTTCGAGGTGAAATTTGGCGTAAATATTTTGGAAGGTTATGGTATGTCTGAAGGCTCACCAGTAGTGACATTTAACCAGAAAGCTTTTGGTCAAAAGCCTGGATCAGTGGGTACGCCAGTTTGGGGTGTGGAGGTGAAGGTAGTTGATGAGAATGATCAGGAGGTACCAGTAGGAGAGAAAGGTGAACTTATTTACAGAGGCCATAATGTTATGAAAGGGTATTTCAACAAGCCCGAAGAGAATAAAGTGACACTCAAGAATGGCTGGTTGCACTCAGGTGATGTGGCCGTTAAAGATGAAGATGGTTTTTTCTTTATTGTGGATAGAACCAAAGAGATGATTATTCGCAAGGGGCTAAATGTATATCCAAGGGAGATTGAAGAGGTGATGATGAAACATGAAGCTGTCTCTATGGTAGCTGTCATAGGTGTTCATGATCATGAATGCGGAGAGGAGATTAAAGCTTGTGTTTTATTACATAAAGACCAGCAAATATCAGAAGAGGCACTGATATCATGGACGAAAGGGCATGTTGCATCCTATAAGTATCCGCGTATCGTTCAGTTTATGGATGCTTTGCCAATGAGTGCCACGGGCAAGATTTTGAAAAAGGAATTGAGTTAAGAACAATAGAAAACATTATAAAATAAAACTATGGAAGCAGTATTAGCAGCACCTGTGGAAGCCAAGGCTTCTGATATACAAAATATATTTGATGCTCAAAAAGCGAACCATATGAAAGTGGGTAATAGCACAGTTGCAGAGCGAAAAGCAAAGCTCAAGAAGCTACATCTTGCTATAGAAAAATACCGACCTCAAATTAAAGATGCGTTGTATAATGATTATCGTAAACATCCTAGTGAGGTGGATCTATCAGAGATTTATCCAATTACTAGTGAAATCAAACATGCCCTCAGGAAGCTTAAAAGCTGGATGGGCAAGCAAGGAATTTCTACGCCATTGGCATTATTAGGTTCAAGCTCCTATGTACGTTATGAGCCTAAAGGGGTGGTACTCATTATTTCTCCATGGAATTTTCCTTTTAATCTAACTTTTGGTCCGCTTGTATCTGCTATTGCTGCTGGCAATACAGTAATCATCAAACCTTCTGAGATGACCCCTCATTCATCCGCATTGATGGTGAAAATAATTAAGGAGGTCTTTGAAGAAAATGAAATAGCAGTAATTGAAGGAGGGAAGGGTACATCAACGGAATTACTAGCTCTAAAATTTGACCACATATTCTTTACAGGAGCACCGAGCATTGGTAAAGTAGTGATGGCTGCCGCTGCAAAACATCTTACTTCCGTAACGCTTGAGTTAGGGGGCAAATCACCAACCATAGTAGATGAAACAGCAGATCTTAAAATGGCTGCTACCAGGGTGGCTTGGGGTAAATACCTTAACAATGGGCAGGTGTGTATTGCACCAGACTATGTGTTTGTACACGAAAGTAAAAAGGATGCCTTTGTACAGGAAGTGAATAAAGCTATCAAAAGTTTTTATTCAGAGAATGCCGCTGATGCTACTTCTTATTCCCGTATTGTAAACAACCATCACTTCAATAGGGTGAAAAGCTATGTAGATGATGCGGTGGCCAAAGGTGCAAAGGTAGAATCTGGTGGCAAGTTCGATGAGACACAAAACTACATTTCGCCTACCGTGATGACCAATGTAGCCAAGGACTCTAAGCTGATGACAAACGAGATTTTTGGACCTGTTATGCCAATATTCACTTTTAAGCATGTGGATGAAGCCATTGCTGAAATCAATGAAAAGGAGAAGCCACTAGCACTATACATTTATAGTAAAAGCAACAAGAATATCAATCACATTCTAGCCAATACACGCGCAGGTGGAGGTTGTATCAACCATAATGCAGTACACTTTTTCAATACCAACTTACCTTTTGGTGGTTCGAATAATAGTGGAATAGGCAAAGGTCATGGAAAAGATGGCTTTGAAGCGTTTTCTAATGCAAGAGGAATCTTGCGTCAGTATATTCCAAATGCTTTGGAACTGTTATTACCTCCTTATACTAATTTCTCTCAAAAGCTTATTGACTTAACCATTAAGTGGTTTTAGCGTAGTGTTGGTTTTGAAACAATAAAAAGTGGTTAGTTGAAAAATTTGAGGAGCAGGAAAGTCCTTCAATTTCGTGCTACAGTAAGATGTTGAATAAATATCCTGAAATGATGATGCAGAGTGTAACAACACCATAAAAAATGGCGATGAGTTTTAGGGTCATTACTTTTTTCAGCAGCATGGCTTCAGGTAATGAAAGTCCAACTACACCCATCATAAATGCTATAGCAGTACCTAGCGGAATTCCTTTGGCTACTAACACTTGAACTACAGGGAGAATACCAGAGGCGTTGGAATACATTGGTACAGCCAAAATAGTGGCAATAGGCACGGCAAAAAGATTGTCCTTATCCATATATTTCTCGAAAAGACCTTCTGGTATATATCCGTGCATTAATCCACCTATAGCGATACCAATCAAGACATATGGAATGATACCTTTAAGGATGCGCAGTACTTCTGTCCAAATAACTGGTATGCGTTGTTTAAAAGACTGCTTTTCTATTTTGAATATATCTTGCTCTCGCTGAGCATTAGCCAAAACCTCCTTTACCCAAGGGGTAAGATAGCGTGATAATTTTAGGTTTTGAAGTATGATGCCTGAAATTGTACCTAATAATATGCCACTGAGAACATAGATGACGGTTGTTTTTACACCAAACAAACCAACAAAAAGCCCTATGGCCACCTCATTGACCAACGGTGAGGTTATTAAAAAAGCAAAGGTTACACCTAAAGGAATGCCACCTCTAACGAAACCGATAAATAATGGAACTGACGAACAAGAACAAAATGGAGTTACCACACCAAAAAGACTGGCCATAAGGTATTCTAGCCCATATAACTTATTTCTTGATAGATAATTTTTCACCTTGTCTATGGGGAAATAACTGTTGACCATACCCATGAAAAAGATGACAATAAAAAGTAGGATTAGGATCTTTGTGGTGTCATAAATAAAGAAATTAAGAGCTTCTGCTAAATGTTGCCCTTTGTCCAAATTCAAGACATCATAAATCAACCAATCTGCGATATTTTGCACCCAATCAAACATCTTTAATTAGATGGCTGTTTTGATATGATAATTCATAGGAAGTGTACTTAGTTTAAAAGTGCCAATACTTCATCTTTCGATGGAATTCGGCCTTTAATTGTAATAACACCATCCACGACTAATGCAGGGGTAGTTAGTACATCGAATTTCATAATTTCCATAATATCCTCCACTTTTTCAATAGTGGCATCAATGTGATTTTCAGAAACTACCTCTTTAACAACACCCGTCATTGATTGGCATTTTGGACATCCTGTACCTAGTATTTTAATAATTTTAGTCATGATATTTTGATTTTTTTATGGCATCACTAATGCCAAATCTCCTCCCATCTTAATTATCGTAAATTTACGATGAAATATTTACTGGTAGTATGACTTTCATCACACTTGTTAATGTTTTTTGTTGGCGGGATGAACCTGCTCTTAAGTATGTTTCTAAACCCTACTATGTAATTCGTAGTTTGATAATTCTGAAATGCATTATGATGTATATCGTGCTTTTATTAGATACTTTCTACCTCCCCTTGCATAAGACTTGACAGAACATGGTAAGGCTCAATAACAAGCTAAAAAATTAGTAGAAATTCTTGATCTCAATTTGAACTTATAAACAGGTACTACGTTTTCTTAATGATTGTATTTTTATAGCTATGAACGATAGAAAAACCACTAATGCCTTGCTTCTAATTCTTGTCGTTCCAGTAGTGTTTTATCTACTAAAAACGCTTTCGTTTATCTTCATTCCGCTGCTTGCTGCAATGTTCATTGCCTTGCTTTTTTTACCATTGATGAGATGGTTTAAAAGGAAAAGGGTGCCGAAAGTTGTAAGTATTTTTATGGTGATACTTATCATCATTGTTTTTTTTAGGTTGACTGGAGTATTGATTGAACTTTCAAGTCGCGAGATTTTGGCCACAGACAATGCTTTTTTTGATCAGGCAAAAGATAAATTAACTGCGTTAATCAATACTGTTGAGGTATTCTTTGGGTTTGACTTTTTGCAAGGTGAGGACATGCTGGATTCATTGATTAAAAAGGATACTATTATCAAAAACTTTGCACCTACCGTTGGCTTTATTGCCAACACCTTATCT
Source organism: uncultured Roseivirgaceae bacterium (assembly GCA_964351175.1). Taxonomy (GTDB): domain Bacteria; phylum Bacteroidota; class Bacteroidia; order Cytophagales; family Cyclobacteriaceae; genus Fulvivirga. The sequence goes on from CAYGNU010000246.1 coordinate 4,917, forward strand.
ATGACTCTTACCACAGTATTCTTTGTGGTGCTTCTATTGGCGGGTTCCATTGATATGCAAAAGGTGTTGAACAATACCATTCTAAAACACCATTTTTCCTCAGTCAAAACCTTTATGAAGATAGAAAGGGACCTGATTAAATTCATTAAAGTTAAGTTCTTTGTTAGCGCATGTACTGGTATAGGCATTGGCATTGCTTGCTGGGGGTTTGGAATAAGCTTCCCTATCTTTTGGGGCTTATTTGCCTTTGTTATCAATTTCCTTCAGATGATTGGTTCAGTGGTTACAGTAGTACTCCTGGCTATTTTTGCTTTTGTGGAAATAGAATCGGGTTCAATATTTTTTTTGTTCGTCCTAACTACAACAGCGGTTCAAGTTATTTTTGGAGCCATTTTGGAGCCAATTTTCATGGGAAAATCCTTTTCCATCAATGTGATTACCATTTTAATAATGCTGATGCTTTGGGGTTATGTCTGGGGAATTCCAGGCTTGATTATGTCTATCCCTATCACTGTATTTCTTAAAATACTTGTTGATCAGTTTGACAATACACAAGTCATTTCCGAATTACTCTCGGGAAAATCGAGACAGGATTCTGTAAGCCGAACCTTATAGGCTTATTTTATAGGCCATTGCGAGGATGAAGGACGTGGCAATCTCCTTGATTTTCATGCGATTTTCCATAGAAATTTTTCCTAATAGTATAGCTACAAGCTGAACCGTGTTACACCTGCCTGCCCACTGACCCGCCCGTCTCGATAGCTACCGGCCTGCTCGAAGGCTCTGCGCACCACAAGTCAACCAAGATAGACCTACCACTTAGAGCTAAGAATATAGACACAGAATGAATGGCAAGTAGCACATCACTTACTAGTAAAGCACTGAATCATATGCGTTGCTAGGCCATGTTACCTGTTGTTTTAGTCTATCCGTTTCATGTCCAATTCCTTTATAATTTTACTAATAACTTGTTGATAAGAGATATATGATAAAAATGCTAATGCACCAGTCCATGTCAAAATAAAAAGGAGTCCAAATAATATTCTCTCATGAAATTCACTCGGTTCACCATTAATTTTGGTGTCAGGATTAAAAACCAAAAAACTAATTAGTATGAGAGCAAATCCTTCCATTAGATATACCATGTCACTTGGATATATTGTCAGTTCAATTAAGGTTTTGTTTTCACCTGCCATATATGTTCCAGACAATCTAGGGTTCGGCCCACCAAATCGTGTATAGTTGAAGCCACGAATTTCAAAAGTAGTATTGGTTAATTTGCCATGGTTACGCATTAGTCCAAATAACATTTTTTTATTTAGGTGTCCTTGAACGCGTGCTCTGAACTCTTCAATGTCGCATGAAGACTTATATGTCCTTTTGATTCTTAACAATTTCATGAATTACGATAGTGACAGGTAACGCCCACGGTAAGGCGCGTTTGTTTACTTGTTTTACGAAGCATAAACATAGCACGTTATTGGGTTTTAACCTAGTTCCGGTGAAAGTAGCTTTAAACACTGCGATCGTCCAAATAATCCTCCGAGACAGATGAAAGCGGATGTGAAATGCGACCCATAACGTGCGGCCAAGCCGCACAAAAGTATTTAGGACTTCGCACTGTGGAGACCAAATGCGCTCTTAAGACTTGTTGTGGGCTGCTTTTATCTTATTGATCAAGCTTTTAATTATATTTTTGAACTCTATTTTTGAATCTTTGAGTACTTCCAACAATTGAATTTCCAGTTCAGCTATAGCTTGCGATTCTTTACCTTCTCTGGATATTTGAATTTCTGCATATATGTATTCAGCCCAGTAATTCAAATCCTTTACGGTGAGATTTTTTTCTTCTAAAAAATGAAAAGCAAGCTTAGAAGTTTGAGTTATTATGATCTTATAAA
>CAYGNU010000247.1:0-6813 GCA_964351175.1 uncultured Roseivirgaceae bacterium
GTGGATGCCCGAGTGCTTTTGAAATACTTATTATAGATGACATTAAAAGTAGGCTCCTTCTTAACCTTAGCAAGCCATTTATTAGCCTGAGTAAGCAAATTTTTAGCATTTGGCCTAAGTGCCCAAGCGATATTTTGCGGAAAACTTATTGGTGTTTTTACATCTATGGAGCGATAATAAGAAGCGTTAACAATGGCAACCGTTTCATCTGCAATAGTGTAATCAATTAGACCATCAGCAACTCTTTTTATTAACAACTCTGTCTCCACGGAATCAGGTTCTTCAACCACAATAATATCTCCACCTATTTCTTGAGCTAAACTATTTAGTCTTTCTATGTAAGATGAATGTTTTCTGACGTGAATTTGCTTGCCCAATAAATCAACCTGATTTCTAATGAGCGACTTTTCCAGATTATCTTGGCTCAACTCGAACCAATTATCAGGCTTTCTCTGTACTAACATTTGCCGTGTAGTAAAGTGTCTTGAGGTGAAAGCAAACCTCTCTTTTCTCTCTTTAGTCACAGTCAATGAATAGGCTAGAATATCCCCTTCTCCATTATTAAGCAATTCAAATGCCTGTTCAATACTAGGTGTATACTTTATTTCTAATGATACATCAAGATAATCGGAGAAAAGCTTGAGCAGGTCATAATCATATCCCATCGGATTGCCTTTGTATATAAAGTAACCCGTGGAGCTATTGTCAACAATAGCGATTAACGAACCTCGCTCCCTGATCTTATCCAAATCAAGGCTTACGGGATCAGGGTATTCAGCTTTATTATTTTTCAAATTATCGCTTTCACTGCCAGAACGGTGGCAGCTACCTAAAAGCGTAATCATTGCAATTAGAATAATTGCTTTATACTTCATAGAAAAAGTAATCATTGATGTTTAAAATAATGATAATTTTGCTGCAATAAAAATTATTACCTCTCGCTAAGAAATAAATTATAATGGTTTTATACAATGTTACCGTAGGAATTGACCCAGATGTAGAACATGAATGGCTGAATTGGATGCAATCAGTTCACATTCCTGCTATTATGAATACAGGAATGTTTAAAGAGCATAAAATATTTAAAGTTCTAAGTCAAGAAGACGAAGAAACGGTTTCATACTCCGTTCAATATTTCGCTCAAAATATAGAATTTGTGATGAAGTATCTTGACGAATTTGCTCCTCCTCTAGTAGAAGCACATAAAAATAGATATCAGAATCGCCATGTTGCCTTCCGCACATTGTTGGAACAAGTCTGATTATCGGTTTAAAGGAAAATTAAGCAACTTGTCTCCCTTTTAAGGTTACTAGCCATTTTTATTTGGCTAAATGTAGATTTTTCAGGCATATTCATAGTGGATCAAAATTTTTCGACCATGAATATATTTATGCTTGAACCGACAGAAGACTCTCCTTATGTTTATTTAGATGCTGAAGAATGCATTATAATTATTAAAGGAAGGTCTTTTATGGAAGATACGCAGCCTTTTGCAAGGCCTATTATTCAATGGCTCAGAAACCATATTTATCATTTCAAAAAAGCGATAAAATTTGAAATTGAATTAGATTATATCAATTCAGCTTCACATCAAATGCTGCTCACCATTCTTGCTGAAATTAATAAATACCATATCCTAGGCTATAAGATAAACGTGATTTGGACATTTCACCATGACGATGAATATATGTCTGATGTAATTAAAGAGTTTAAGGAAGTCTTTGTTTTACCAATAAAAGTGAAGCAATTAGTTTAACTCTATATTGCAATTAAACCATTCTCCGTCAAGGTTGGCCTTGTAATATTTCTTATAAAAATTAATGGCTGGTTCATTCCATTCAAGTACCTGCCACATCATGCCTGTGCAATGTTCTTCTTTTCCTTTTTCTATGGTACGATCAAACAATAGTTTGCCTATACCCTTGCCTCTTTCAGATGCTGTAACAACAATATCCTCCAAATAAAGCCTCTTACCTTTCCATGTAGAATAGCGGAAGTAATAGATAGATATTCCAACGATACGATTATCATCATTTTCTGCTACAAAAAATCCAAAGATTGGATTTTCCCCAAATCCATCAATTTCCATCTGGGCTATAGTATTTTGCACTTCATCACCCGCCTTTTCATATTCGGCCAGCTCCTTAATCAATTCTAGTACTCGAGGTAAATCTTCTTTTTTTCCTGCTCTTATTATCATAAGCTAAATAATAAAAAAGGCGCTTGAAATAAATAAGAGCGCCCTTTTAATGATAATTACTGTTTTTCCATGGCTAATGGAGGTATAATACCCATGCTGTACCAAGCAAATGAATACATATCAGCCTGTTGTTCAATGGCCTTTGAAATAGGTGTTCCTGCCCCATGTCCTGCATCTGTCTCTATTCTAATAAGTACAGGATTATCTCCTGCTTGTTTCTCTTGCAAAGTTGCTGCGAATTTGAAAGAATGAGCAGGTACAACTCTATCATCATGATCAGCGGTAGTTACCATAGTTGCAGGATATTTGGTGCCTTCTTTAAGATTATGTACCGGAGAGTAGCCATACAAATAATCAAACATTTCCTTTGAGTCTTCAGAAGTACCATAGTCACTAGCCCATGCCCAGCCAATAGTAAACTTATGATAACGCAACATGTCCATAACACCCACTGCTGGGAAAGCAACCTTGGCTAAGTCCGGTCTTTGCGTCATGGTCGCACCTATTAAAAGTCCTCCATTAGAACCTCCAGCTATTGCCAAATATTCACTTGACGTATACTTATTAGCTATTAAATATTCTCCAGCAGCTATAAAATCATCAAACACATTTTGCTTCAGCATTTTCGTACCTGCCTTATGCCAGTCCTCACCATATTCTCCACCACCGCGGATATTAGGCTGAGCGTAGATACCACCATTTTCCAACCAAACTATTCTAGAAGTGCTAAAGCTTGGTCTCAAACTAACATTGAAACCTCCATATGCATATAGGTAAGTTGGATTTTTGCCATTCAACTCAATGCCTTTTTTATAAGTAATAAACATCGGAACCTTAGTTCCATCTTTGCTCTCATAAAATACCTGCTTAGTTTCAAAATCATCTGGATTGAAATCTATTTTTGGTTGTTCATACAAAGTTGACGCACCACTTTCAATATCATATTTAAAAATTGTAGAAGGATAGGTAAATGAAGTGAACGTATAATACAGTTCCTTATCTTCTAGGTCACCCCCAAAACCAACAGCCGTACCTATGCCAGGAAGTTCTACATCTCTTATCAACTTTCCATCATAATCAAGTTGCTTGATAGCTGTTTTAGCGTCTTCTAGATAACTAGCAAAAATAAAACCTCCGGCAGTTCCAGCATTTAGTACGTTCTCTGACTCAGGAATGATATCCTTCCAATTCTCAGGAGTTGGATTGGCTGGGTCAACTTCTACCACTCTATAGTTAGGAGCATCAAGATTGGTATAAACTAAAAGATTGTCACCTTTGCTACCAATAACATTGTGATCATTATCAAAATGATCAATTACGGTAATTAAATCACCTTCCTTTTCAAGATCCTTTATAAAAAGCTGATTACCAGAAGTACCTTGGAATGTGGTTAACACTAAGAACCTATTATCTTCTGTCAAGTATCCACCGGCTCCAGTTTTTTCAGTTTGTGGAGCAAAAACTACTTCATCAGCACTTTGAGGAGTTCCTATTTTATGATAATGTACTCTTGCTTGAGAATTAATACCTGATAACTCTTCGCCTTTTTTAGGCTCATCATACTTAGTGTAATAAAAGCCATCATTACCTTTCCAAGATAAGCCGCTGAACTTTATGTGCCTCAAGGTATCATCCACCTGAGTCTTATCTTCAGTATTTATTATGATTGCTTTTCTCCAATCTGATCCACCTTCAGAGATAAGATAACCAAACATACTTCCATCTTCAGAATAACTCGTTCCTCCCAAAGAAATAGTACCATCCTCTTTAAAACCGTTAGGATCTAAGAAAACTTCCGGCTCACCATCTAAAGAAGATTTTCTGTATAGAACATTTTGATTTTGAAGACCATCATTCTTATAGAAATAGAAATAGTCACCGTGCTTGTCCGGTGCATAAACGCGCTCATAATTATATAGCTCAGTGAGCCTCTTTTTGATATTCTCTTTGAAGTTTATGTTATCCAAATAAGAGTGCGTCACTTCATTTTGACTTGTCACCCAATCTGCAGTGGCTTCAGAGTTATCATCTTCAAGCCATCTATATGGATCAGGAACTTCAGTTCCAAAATAAGTGTCAACTGTATCCACCTTTGCGGTTTCTGGATAGGCTGATACTTTAGATTTTTCTTCTGTCTTACCGCATGAAATGAGCATAGCTAGAGAAATAAGTAAGGTTAGTAACTTTTTCATAGTAGGTTGATTACATTAGTTTGAATAAACATACAAAACCGAAAGATGTTTTTGATAAAAAAAATGATAGGTGGTTAAATTGATCTGTTAGTAAAATGAAACTTAAAGTACTGAATACTGTAGGGCTTATTGCTGTTGTTTACATTAATTATCTGGCCAACTCACTTCCAATAAATGGCTTTAATACTGGAGAATTATCCTCCTTCTATCCAAACTTATTTGTACCCGCGGGCATAACTTTTAGTATTTGGGGAATAATATATTTGTTCTTAGTCGGATTCGTAATTGTCCAATGGCTTCCTCACAACAGTGCCGTGATAAGTAAAATAGGATACAGTTTTTTACTTAGCTGTATTTTAAATATCAGCTGGATACTTGCTTGGCACTATAGATATGTTAGTGTATCAGTAATTATAATGATCCTGCTACTTACCACACATATAATACTGTACCAAAGAACCAGATTCGACACGAAAATTCTGAGTCAAAAATTATTTCTCAAAACGCCTTTCAGTATTTATATTGGTTGGATATCAGTAGCTACCATAGCAAATATCACAGCACTGTTAGTTCATTTAGATTTCAATCCCTCACACCCAGAATACTGGGCTGCCGCCATGATTTTAATTACACAATTTTTTGTGTGGATTTTTACAGATAGATATAAGGATTTAGTTTTTGTAGGCGTTATTGTCTGGGCTATAGGTGGTATAATATTAAAACAGACGAACCTTAATGGGCCGTCTGTTATAATTTTAGTGAGCTATATTTCAATTGTTATGAGTCTTGCTTTTTCTATCAGGTCGATATTTAAACGAACAACTAATTGATCATATCAAAACCAGTATATGGTACTAAAACCTCTGGTATTTTAATGCCTTCTTCCGTTTGATTATTCTCAAGAATAGCGGCTAAAATTCGTGGCAAAGCTAATGCACTCCCATTTAAGGTATGGCACAACTGAGTCTTTTTATCTTCATCCTTGAACCTTAGTTTAAGCCTATTCGCCTGGAAAGTCTCGAAATTGCTCACCGAACTTACTTCAAGCCATTTATCCTGTGCTGCAGAGTAAACCTCCATATCGAATGTTTGAGCAGCCGTAAAACCAAGGTCACCTCCACATAAATTAAGCACTCTATATTGTAAGCCCAGTTTTTCTAGAAGCCCCTGAACATACTTACACATATCATGAAGTGCCTCATATGATTTATCAGGGTGTTGAACCTGAACTAATTCTACTTTATCAAACTGATGTAATCTATTCAAACCACGTACATGTGAACCCCAAGAGCCCGCCTCTCTTCTAAAACATGGCGTAAATCCAACATGCTTGATCGGCAATTGCTTAGGATCAACAATTACATCTCTATACATATTTGTTATTGGTACCTCAGCAGTAGGGATAAGGAAATAATTTTCTTCAGTAATATGATACATCTGACCATCCTTATCAGGCAACTGTCCAGTACCAAAACCAGAATCTTCATTAATCATAATTGGCGGCTGTACTTCTACATATCCCATTTTCACAGCCTCATCCAAAAAGAAATTAACCATGGCCCTCTGAAGTCTTGCACCCTTACCTTTGTAAAAAGGGAAACCTGCTCCAGTCACCTTATTACCTAAATCAAAGTCTACAATATCATATTTCTTAATTAAATCCCAATGGGGAACTGATCCCTCGGCTAGAGCTGGTGAACTGCCATATTCATGAATTATAACATTGTCTTCGGGAGTTGCACCATCAGGCACATCACTATTCGGGGTATTAGGAATCTTATATAATAATTGCTTTAATTCATCCTCTATAGTTGAAAGCTTGTCACTCAAAGTCTTACTCTCTGCTTTCAATGATGCACTTTTATCCTTTATTTTATTTGCCTCTTCCTTTTGCCCTGACTTCATCAAAGCTCCTATTTCTTTAGAAAGGCTATTGGCTTCAAACAATATCTCATCATTTTTACCCTGTGTATCCTTTCTATCATCATCCAATTCAATAATAGAAGTTATCAATTGTTCTGCATCTGCAAACCTTCTTTTTTCAAGTGCATTGATCACACTTTCTTTGTTATTTCTTATTCGATTGAGTTCCAGCATAGCATTTTATTAAAATCGCTGCAAAATAATGCATTTTTGAGGTAAATGAAGTAGAAAAAGTAACTAAGAATAATTATTTACAATTAAATATTTGGCGATTGTACATGGTTAATCTATTATTGCAATACCATAAATGAATGAATAGGCTTTATAGATCATTTCTGATTATTAAAAGCCGATCAACCAGCATTATTTTATCAAGCACAACTACGAACACTAAAGGTGAATCTAAACCACCCTATACGTTGATATTATTTTAAATAACAAATCATTCCAAAATCACACTTAAGATTTTATGTATACCATTGAAGAATTAAATGTCAG
>CAYGNU010000248.1:0-6811 GCA_964351175.1 uncultured Roseivirgaceae bacterium
GAAGTGCAAAATTATACGCTTTTTTATTTTTATCAAACTTTTGAAAAAAAAAGTAAGTTTATTTTACACAACCTCATTTTTAGATCAAACAAGACACTTTTTAGATGAAAATAATTTCTTTGACAATGTCTTGACCTATTTCATTTTCAAAAATTGTAATGATCTTACTCTTTGACATCGATAATTCGTTTTTTAAAGGCGCAGAAGTTAGCTCAACAAAAAGGACCTTATTCTTTATGTAAATCTTCGATGTTCTATTTGCAATTGTGGCGCCCATAAGCTTTTTCCAAGAGTGGATTAGCCGCTTTTCATCAAACCTCTCTTGTAAATGATATTGCTGAAGTAAATCGCTGATTGCATCTCCAACAGAAGTAGTTTCAGATTTTCTATTTCTATAATATCTCGCCATTATTATCAAAGGTACACAACATACATGGTAAAACTTTATTAATCTTATTTAAGAATAAATAAGCCACTTATCATTTGGCTAAATTTATCTGTAAAATAAAAAATAGAATTCATAGCAGATTATTTTGATATAAAATAATATCTTTAGCGCATGAGCGATGAGATGCACGAAAAGACAAGAAAATTACTTAATGACCTGAACTATTTTTTAATTCATGTCATAATATATTTTGTGGTAAATATATCGCTTGTACTTTTTGCTTTTGGTGACCTTAGTGGAAGATGGTGGGTATTTTTAATTATTTTATCTTGGGCGCTGGGAGTTCTTTATCACTCGATAAAAGTATATGGGGTAGATCTCCTTAAATCTAAAAATAAGAAATTGAATCTGCTCTGGTCTTTAATATTTAAAGCAACTATCGGCTAACACTAAATTACCCTTCCTTCTACAATCTTGTAGTATACTGATGAAATATTCAGTACGTCTAAAATCTCTCGAGTTCTATCTTCTCTTGCATCAGTAATAAAAACTTGTCCAAACTGATCTTCCATAACCATAGTGAGCAACTTCTCTATTCGATTGCTATCAAGCTTATCAAAGATATCATCTAATAGCAAAATGGGTTTATGCTTCATTGACTCATCTATAATTTGAAAGTGTGCTAGCTTTAAAGCAATAGAGAAACTCTTTTGCTGACCCTGAGAACCAAACTTTTTAAGTGGTTTATTTTCAATTAGAAATTTGAAATCATCTCTATGCGCACCCAATGTTGTCCGTTCTAGTGCAACATCTTTACTAAGCGCATTATTTAAGTCTGCTTTAAAATCAGTAGATGAAAGATTAGAAGAATAATGGATATCCACAGATTCATGCGAGTCGCTTATATAGGCATATTTACTTAAAAACACAGTTGTAAACTTTTCTATAAACTCAAGCCGGGCATTATATATAAGTGCCCCCAAATGAACGAGTACATTATTATAATTTTCTAAAAGGTCATGGTTAACTCTCTTTGATTTGTTAAACGTTTTAAGAGCGCTATTACGCTGCTTTAAGTTATTATTATATTGAATTAAATGCTTTAAATAGTTAGCATCTATTTGACTTATAATAGTATCAAAAAACCGCCTTCTTATTTCGCTGCCCTCTCTAATGGTATCGGTATCATAAGGTGTGACCAGTACAATTGGAAACCTTCCTATATGTTCTGACAGTTTATCGTAGTCATTTTTATTTACCTTAAATGATTTTTTTAAGCCCTCCTGAAAATAGCATACCACTTCATTCAAAGCTTTGTCATTAGCAAAAGTTCCTTTTATACTAAAGTAGTTTTCACCGAACTTTATATTCTGACTGTCTATGGAATTATGAGCACTTTTTGTCATTGACAAATAGTGTATAGCATCTAGTATATTCGTTTTCCCACTACCGTTTAAACCAACAAGACAGTTGATCTTATCAGAAAAAGTTAATGAAGCTTCCTCATAATTTTTGAAGTTAATCAAACTTAATTTTTCAATGTGCATTAACTTTTTTTCCTTATTTTCGCAGTCCAAATTTGTATTCAAAATTAACATTATGGCAAGTACAACAAAAGGAAAAGCCCAATCAAAATCAACTTCATCTAAGTTTTCTAAGGAAACATACTTAGAGTGGTTTGATAGTATGCTTTTAATGAGAAAGTTTGAGGAGAAAGCAGGTCAATTATACGGCCAGCAAAAAATTAAAGGGTTTTGCCATTTATATATAGGTCAGGAAGCTTGTGTTGCTGGTGCCGTATCTGCCTTAAAGAAAGGTGACAAGTACATAACAGCTTACAGAGATCATGCGCATCCTATTGCACTGGGTTCCGATCCTAGAAAGATTATGGCTGAGCTTTTTGCTAAAGAAACTGGTATATCTAAGGGTAAAGGAGGCTCAATGCACATGTTTGATGTAGAAAATCATTTCTTTGGAGGGCATGGTATTGTAGGTGGTCAAGTGCCTCTAGGTGCGGGAATTGCCTTCGCTGAAAAATTTAATAAAACAGATAATTTGTGCATGTGCTATATGGGAGACGGTGCCGTAAGGCAAGGTGCATTTCACGAAGCTCTGAACTTAGCCATGACATGGAAGCTACCTGTCATATTCGTTATAGAAAACAATGGATATGCCATGGGTACGTCTGTTGAAAGAACTTCAAATGTAACTGAATTACATACTTTGGGTAAAGCTTATGAGATGCCTTCCCAGGCAGTTGATGCCATGTCCGTTGAGGAGGTTCACAAAGCAGTAGAAGTAGCTGCAAAAAGAGCAAGAGATGGTAAAGGTCCTACCTTATTAGAGTTTAGAACATATCGATATAAAGGGCACTCAATGTCTGATCCTGCCAAATATAGAACAAAGGATGAGGTAGAGGAATACAAGAAGAAAGATCCAATAGAGCAGGTAAGAGACGCGATATTGAAGAATAAATATGCAAGTGAGGAAGAACTTTCAGCTATAGAAGATAAAATCAAAAAAATAGTAGCTGAATGTGTAACTTTTGCTGAAGAATCATCATTCCCAGATCCTAGCGAAGCGTTTAAGGATGTTTATGTTCAGGAGGATTATCCATTTTTAATGGAATAAAACACACAAAAGTCACTGTATAATTTAAAATTAAAGAAGTTCATTTCTTCTTCAATTTTAAATTATTAGCTTTGCAGCCTTAAATTTTATTTACTAATGGCAAGTACCAAGAAAAAGAAAGATCAAGAGAATCACGCTAATGATTTGTTGGAGAATCCAGAAGCGCTTGCAGACCAGTTATCTAAAACAGAAGAGTTTATTAATGCTAACAAGACATTAGTTCTTGGCATTGGAGCTATCCTTGTTTTATTAGTAGCTGGTTATTTCGGATTTACTACTTATAAAAACTCTCAAAATGAGAAAGCTCAGAACGATATGTTCCAGGCAATTTATTATTTTGAATCTGATAGTTTAGACTTAGCATTAAACGGAGACGGCATTAATTATGGATTCCTAAAAATAATAGATGAGTATGGCATAACAGACGCTGCGAATCTAGCTAACTTCTATGCAGGATCAGCCTATTTAAAACAAGGCAGTTTCAAATCAGCTATCTTATACCTTGAAGATTTCAAAGCTAATGACTTATTGATTCAGGCAAGAGCTTTTAGTTTGATTGGTGATGCCAACATGGAATTAGGTGAATACAATGAAGCAGCTAACTATTATGAGCAAGCGGCTAACCATGAATCTAATAAATATTTCTCTCCAAGATACTTAATGAAAGCTGCCATTGCGTATGAAAATGCTAGCGATCTCGAATCTGCTAAAAAGGCTTATTCTCAAGTAATTGAAAAATATTGGGATTCAGCTGAAGTTCAGAATGCTAAAAAATTTAAAGCTAAGCTAGACTCAGCTTCATAATTAAGAAAAAATTTGTGAGAAAGGATAGGGCTTGCCTTATCCCTTTTTTTATTTTTGAATAAATTTAAAATTATGTCCTCATCACTTAAAAACTTAAGCAGCCACTCTAGTAAGAATATTGGCGATATGTCTAGCAAGAAGTTCGGAATTCTAATATCTGAATGGAATAGTGAAGTGACCGAGTCATTATACTCCGGTGCATTTGAAACTCTTATTGCTAACGGAGTTACACGTACTAATATAATAAGGAAAGATGTGCCTGGAAGCTTTGAATTAACACTAGGCGCACAATGGATGGCTCAGCAAGATGATATTGATGCTGTTATTTGTTTAGGCTGCGTGATACAGGGGGAGACCAGACATTTCGATTTTATTTGTAATGCTGTGGCTCAAGGAATAACCAATGTAAACTTAAAGTATAATAAGCCTATCATATTCGGGGTGTTAACACCTAATGACCAAAAGCAAGCGTTAGATAGAGCCGGAGGCAAGCATGGTAATAAAGGTGATGAAGCTGCCATTACCGCAATTAAAATGTTAAGTATTTAAGTACTTAAACAAAAAAAGAGAGTTGCTAATAGCAACTCTCTTTTTAATCAATCTTAATTCTTTTAATTACTCACCACCAAGTCTATTTCTTAATAAGAATTCCAGGTAAGCTTCTTTATAACTATCTACCTCTGGCGCTAACTGCATAGCTTCTTCGTAACTAGTCAGAGCATCAGCCAAAAGGTTGTTTTCTTCATAAAACCCAGCAAGAATATACTTATTAAGCGCTGACTCCTGAGTAACATCTGACATCAATTCGCTAAGTGCAGCCTTCACTTTTTCTGAATCAGCTGTTGGCAATTTCTTAATAGCATAAGTGCCTGATTTAATGGATTCATCATTCTTATTAACAACAGATAACAAAACCACATTTTCTTTAGCAATCATTTCATCATTAAGATTCAACTCTACATTAGGGTTGTTAGTCTCAATAGAAAGTAAAACATCTTCGAACATGTTTTTTAAGGTGACTTTGTAAGTATTATTTCCTTCTAAAGAATCCCATCTTACTATTGCCTTGTCACTATAGACGCCTACTGAACTAGGTAAGAAAACTTTGATTGCATCATTTGAACCTCTGTGAACCGCTCCAGTAGCACTTAATCTGTTCTTTTTGCTTTCTGCAGACATCTTGGATAAAACGAAATCTGCATATTTGCTAGCAACACTCGATCCACTTGTATTAATTTTTGCTGCAAGATCAGATACCTTGTGATTACCAGCTTCTTTTAGCTCCAATGTTTTACCACTTGAATGAACCAAGCCTAGGTATGCATCTGCAGAAACTTGAAGCTCATCTGTTTCATTAAGTGATGCTCCTGTTTTTAATGCCTGCCATTCACCACCCGACTTCACTTTATTGTCTCCTTTATTTGCCAACACCTTGAAAGTATAGCCTTGAGCTAATACTAGGTTGCCTACTAACAGTAGACCGGCTAAAACGCTAAATATCTTTTTCATGATTAATTTAATTATATAAACTTTTTATTATTATTCAATATTTTTCACTCAATGTGAGATTATATACTCCTTAGTTTAAATAGGTAAACACCTACCGTTATTTATTAATATTAATTACAAAACTTACATGGAGTGGAATAATCCATTTTCAAAAGTAATTCAAATATTGTTTAAATGAAATGAAAACCAACTTCTATGTGTCTTCTTCTATTACTTTTTTACGTTTTGATGTAAGTCTATCAGCAACTTTCAACACCATATTACGGATTACACCATAATATATCTCCAGCAAATCACCTGCTAAAGCAATAGCGAACAAGCCCACTGTCAATTCCAGCTTAAAACTATTATATGCGAAGAGCTCAATTATTATAAATAGTATAAGAATCACTTCTAAAACCTGAAATACTTTAGTTATACCATCATACCAGGCTCCCATTCTTTTGTAAACAATAGTAAAAAGCAAAACATTTAAATAGCATAAAATAAAGCCTATGATATTCTCAGTAGTTTCTCCAAGTGTATCTACATAGTCTCTATTAAGAACCATAGAGGCAATATTTGCATGAATTACTGGCCCGTACATATCTGGGTTGGCCCTACCTGCTATGTCTTTATTTAGAGGTGTAAATAACTTATCCTCCCATCTGAAACGATCTTCAAAATCATCTCCAATATATCCAAGTATAATTATCTTGTCTTTAACAAATGATGGATCAAAACTCTCTCCTAAAACTTCATAATAATCCAGGGCAGCAAATTTTTTAAGAATTGTAGTATCTGTTTCAAAAAAATTATAAAAATCTCCTCTGAAATTTATAATCTCAAACTCATTATCTCTTTTTATTAAATCATCCACAGCTTTGGGATCTTTATACCCGGCCAATTTAGCTCCAAAAGCCACATATAAATCTCCGTTAGTTAATCTTCTAAATGAAGGGAACTGTCTGCAAATCTTTACATCTTCTTGAAATTCAGCTTCCGTATCCAAATTCACAATAGCCAAATCTGTTTCTGTTAAAAACATTGAATCTGATAGGTATATCTGATCATAGACTTCATCACCAAGATGGATTTCAGCTAAAGAATCAGATTGTTCAATTCTTGCTGCCATTACTATCGGAGATTTAGCCTGACTAATTGCATCAGCTAAACTTAAGGTACCCAAAGTATCACCAAGATAAGTTTTAAAAAAACTATCAACACCTATTACTCTTGGTTCATATTTATCTAAAATTCTTATTTGCTCAGCAATTCCTGCTCGAGGCAAATTTCCAATATTTACTAAAACTATATCTTCATCCAGTGGAGGCTGTTCGCGCATTTTAGAAAAAGCAATATCCGTCAACTCCATATCTTCCAATGCCTGCCCTATTGAGTCAAAAGCATCAAAGATTTTGAATGCCGAAATATTAGAAACAATATACATGAAAAGGTAAATGAATGCAGTAGCGAATATACTATCTAACCAAATACTTC
>CAYGNU010000249.1:0-6776 GCA_964351175.1 uncultured Roseivirgaceae bacterium
GATATATAGAAAGGAGGTTTTACACATGCTAAGGCCTTCTGTAATTAAGAAATTAAAAGGTCAATTAAGAAACTCAAACTCAAACAACATAGATATGATTCGCAATTATTTAAAAATCGCAGTAAGGAATATAATCGGTCAGAAACTATATTCTTTCATTAACATATTCGGTCTTGCTGTGGGTATGGCAGCTACTATTCTCATTTCACTTTATGTTCAAAATGAACTGAGTTATGACCAATACCATGATAAGGCTGACAGGATTTATCGTGTATCAAGAGAGTGGTTGAATCAGGATGGAGAATCCAGCTTGCATCTAGGGCATATAGCGCCACCTTTCGCACCACTTATTGAAAATGACTTTGAAGGCATTGTCGAGCAGGCTGTAAGACTCATGAGTGGCTACGGTCCACTGATGAGTACCAGTTCTGGTGAAAAACAATTTGAAGAAGATAATTTCTTCTTTGCAGATGCCGATGTCTTTAAAGTGTTTTCTTGGAAATTTATCAAAGGAAAACCCGAAACAGCCCTGGTAGAACCTAATACATTAGTGCTATCTGAAACTGCAGCAAAAAGATATTTTGGAGATGAAGATCCTATAGATAAGGCATTGACTTTCAATAATTTCGGATTAGAATTTGAAATGAAAATCACAGGTGTCATTGAAGACTCTCCTGACAATTCCCACTTTCACTATAACATGATAGCCTCATTTCTGACTTATGAAAATGTAGTGGGTAAAGAGCAGCTCATGCAGCAGTTTGGGAGTAATAATTTTTCTACATTTTTATTGTTCCCAGAAGGGGTAAATCCTGCTGAGTTTGAACAAAAGGTTCCAGCATTCATTGATAAGCATTTAGGTACTAATAATGATGGATCAAAACCATCAGAGACGAACAAGTTGCACCTTATGCCATTGACGGACATTCACTTACATTCTCATCTGGATAGCGAGATTGAAGCCAATGGAGATATCAAATATGTTTATACTTATATCATTATTGCTTTATTCATTTTAGTCATAGCTTGTATCAATTTTATGAATCTTTCCACAGCGCGCTCAATGAAAAGGGCCAAAGAAGTAGGTGTAAGAAAGGTAATGGGAGCATTCAGAGGTTCATTGATAAGGCAATTCATTACCGAATCTGTTTTGTTGGCGTTGGTATCAGCCATTATTGCCGTAGGGTTTGTCGTATTGGTGTTACCTTGGTTTAACAATTTTTCCGGAAAACAGCTAGCATTATCTACTGTTGATCCATTCTTTTTCATTTCATTATTATTAGGGGTTGTTTTAGTAGTAGGGCTATTAGCAGGGAGTTATCCAGCATTTTTCCTATCTTCCTTTACTCCGGTAAAGGTTTTAAAAGGCTCAAAATTGTCGAGTCATAAGACATTTAATCTAAGATCGTATCTAGTTGTATTTCAGTTTTTCATTTCCATTTGCTTGATTATTGGTGTGGGGGTTATTGGCGATCAGATAGACTATATGAAGACTAAAGATTTGGGTTTTAGAAAGGACAATATGATTGTACTGCCCTCCAATGATCAAATTCATAGCAACTTTCAATTGATACGAGATAGGCTAATAAAACAGCCGAGTATCGAAGATGTCACCATCGCTAGCAGAGTGCCTTCAGGTAGACTGTTGGACTCACAAGGTGGACAGGCAGAAGTAGGTGGTGAGATGATTAACATTGATTTCAGAATTGCAGATATCCATGTAGATCATAGTTACTTAAAGACACTGGACGTAAAATTTCTTGCAGGCCGTAATTTTGACTACAATCTTGCCAGTGACTCATCTGAGGCATTTATTCTCAACAATGCTGCTATTGTAGGACTAGGATATACTTCAACAGAGCAGGCTGTGGGTAAGAAGTTTAATTATGGTGGCAGAAATGGTTTTATCATTGGTGTGGTGGATGATTTTCATTTTGAATCACTGCACCAATCAATTGCGCCTATTGTGTTCGTTATCAGTCAAGGGAGAGCACGTAATGTGATTGTTCAGTTCAAGCAAGGAATGGAAAATGAAGCTAGCGAATACCTGAAAGGTGAATGGGAAACACTTCGACCGGGATCTACTTTTGATTACTTTACCATTGGTGAAAGTTTTAATGACCAATATGTAGCTGAAGAGAAACTCAGTCAACTGGTGTCTTATTTCTCATGGTTAACCATTTTTGTTGCGGTACTGGGCTTGTTTGGCTTGTCTTCCTTCAGTATTGAGCAAAACATTAAAGAAATAGGTATAAGAAAGGTACTAGGCGCATCAGTAGCTAGTGTTATGTATATGTTCACCAAGCGCTTTGCCATATTGGTGGTCATAGGTATAATTATCGCTATTCCTGTAAGTTATTATGGAATGACGGAATGGCTGTCAGGGTTTCCTTATGCTACCAGTTTAAAACCGATAACCTTTATAGTAGGAGGCTTGTCTGCATTGATATTTGCTATTCTAACAGTCAGTTATGAGATTATCAAAGCTGCGCTATCTAATCCTGTGAGTACATTGAGAAGCGAATAGTTTTTGCAATTAACAATGAACAATGAGCAATTAACAATGAGCAAAGAGCAATGATCAATTGGCTGTGCTTGTTGAGGTACTCTTATAAATTAAAATTGGTTAAAAGGCATGAGTCTCGTTTACAGATACTCATGCTTTTTTTATGTCTAATGACGGAGACAACACTTTTTATTAAAATATTTCAGTCAATAATAAATTAAGATATCGTCACCATTCTTCATCCATAATATTCTTTTTGTATATTCAACCCTGATCTATGGTTACTTATCTTATTTCCGTTTTCATATTTGGTTATCTCCTCATCTCTTTAGAGGAAGTAATAAAAATTAACAAGACTGCCGTAGCCCTCTATACAGGGGTTATTTCATGGGTCGTGTATGTTGTAAGCTCAGGGCATGTAGATGACTTTTCAGAAGAGTTGAAGCTTGAACTAGGAAGCATTTCTGAAATTTTGTTCTTCCTGATGGGGGCCATGACTATTATTGAGTTAATAGACATTCATCGAGGGTTTGATGTTATTACCAACCGAATAAAAACCACTAATAAGAAAAAGCTATTATGGCTTATCGGTGGAATCTCATTTTTTCTATCTGCCTTACTAGACAATCTGACCGCATCTATTGTAATGATATCATTGCTTAGGAAGTTGATGGATGATAAAGAAGATATTAAGCTTTTCGCAGGGGTATTAATTATAGCGGCCAATGCTGGAGGCGCATGGTCACCAATAGGGGATATAACTACTACCATGCTTTGGATTGGTGGTCAAATCAGTGCTGAGAACATTATGAAGTCACTGTTCATTCCTAGTGTGATAAGTCTTTTGGTGCCGTTACTCATTTTATCATTTACGATGAAAGGTGATTTGCATCGGGTAGAAAGTACGAAAAAAGATCTAGCGAGGAATGAGAAAATAAGAGGTAGTAAACAGATGCTCGTTGGAGGATTGGGAGCTTTAATATTTGTTCCAATTTTCAAGTCCGTTACTCACTTACCACCTTATATGGGAATGTTATTGGGGCTTTCCATGGTATGGATCATGTCCGAATTAATTCACTTTAAAAAGGATGAGCAAGAGAAGAAACCCTTTTCAGCAGTTTATGCTTTGAGTAAAATTGATTCCTCAAGCGTGTTATTCTTCTTAGGTATTTTGCTGGCTGTAGGTGCACTACAACATGCCAATATATTATATGACCTTGCAGTCTGGATGAGTAGTACCATCGGTAATCTTGATTTGATTGTATTTATAATGGGAATTCTATCCTCCATAGTCGATAACGTACCACTAGTAGCCGCTACAATGGGGATGTATTCCATTCAGGATTTTCCTATGGATAGTCAGCTATGGGAGTTTACGGCCTATTGTGCAGGAACAGGCGGTAGCATATTAATCATTGGTTCAGCAGCAGGTGTAGCTGTTATGGGCATGGCAAAAGTTAGTTTTGGATGGTATTTAAAAAGAATATCACTTTTGGCTGTAGCTGGATACCTTGCTGGTGCCGCCTATTTCTTATTGGTTAATAATTGGCTTTAATAACTGAAACTGTGTTTCCCTGTTATCTACATTCAATCTTGTAATTCTAATATTGTTTGTAAGCACTTATTGAAATAACTGTTCATGATTTTTACTGTTTATTTTAGCTGTTTCTATGCCATTTGAAAACTGGCAAATGCTAGCTGCAGGCCTTGGAGCAGGAATTATCCTTGGGCTCTCTAAATCAGGTATAAAAGGCATTGCCATGCTCTGTGTTGCTATTTTGGCGATTACCTTCAGTGCTAAAACTTCTACAGGCATATTGCTGCCCATGTTGATAGGTGCTGACATTATAGCGGTAACCTATTATAGGAGGCATGTACAATGGCCCTATTTGATAAAAATGATGCCATGGATGATGGCTGGTGTATTGATAGGTGTTTGGGCTGGAAATGATGTCTCTGAGCACCTTTTTAAACAAGGGATGTCTATTATAATCCTGATCAGTGTAGTAGTTATGTTTTGGTGGGATAGAAGCAATAAGAACCTGACCAACAATAAATTGATAGCACCAATCATGGGATTGAGTGCTGGCTTTGCAACGATGGTGGGCAATCTGGACGGCGCATTTCCCAACATTTATTTCCTGGCCATGCGGCTTCCCAAAGATCAATTCATTGGTACGGCAGCGTGGCTGTTCTTTATCATTAACTTATTTAAACTACCTTTTCATATTTGGGTATGGGAAACCATAACTACCTCATCCTTAATTATTAGTGCTTCACTATTTCCAGGGGTACTTATAGGATTCTTTGGAGGGGTGAGGTTAGTAAAACTGATCAAAGAGAAGCGTTTCAGACAGATGATCTTATTACTTACTGCCATTGGGGCTATTATAATATTATTGAAATAGAGTCACTCTTATCTAGACGGTCAAATCGTCCATTTTATCATCTTTTTTACTACCTTGTTTGATCAACTAAAACCAATCGAGACCTATGCATAAATTCGCCCGACTTCTCATTCTTTTTATTTTATTCACTCAGGTCGTGCTTGCTCAGGATAAAAAGGGCAAAGAACTTGACGCGTTTATTAAGAAGGGCATGGCCGACTGGCAAATTCCTGGCCTTGCTGTAACCGTGGTTAAAGATGGCGAGCCTGTATTTACTAAAGTCTATGGGGTACGAGATCAAGATAAGGCAGTTAAAGTAGATGAGCATACCATATTTAGCATGGCATCTACGACTAAGGCTATTGTGGCCATGGCGATATGTATGCTGGTGGACGAGGGCAAAGTAAAATGGACGGATAAGGTTACAGACCATGTTCCATACTTTAGACTTTCAGATCCTTATATCACTCAAGAGGCTACGGTCAAGGATCTGTTGACTCATAACTTAGGAATAGGTAATGCCGATATGCTTTGGGTTGGTGACGATATAAGTGCAGAAGAGACTATTAAAAGATTACAATATGCACCCATTACATATTCATTGAGAAGTAATTACATCTATCAAAACATTATGTATGCAGTAGCTGGAGAGGTGATTCAGTCGGCAAGTGGTATGTCGTGGAATGAGTTTGTTAAAGCAAGGCTACTCGATCCTTTAGAAATGAAGGATACCAAACTGATTTCCAAAGATGTAATGGCCGTTGAGAACAGGGTATCAGCGCATTTAGAATCTGAAGGAAAAAGGGTAGTGGTGCCAACTACTTTTAGTGATGCTATAGGTCCAGCAGGAATGATTTGGTCCTCCATTCATGATATCAATAATTACTTAAAATTTATTCAGCAAAATGGTGTATATCAAGGAGATACGTTGATAAAAATCGAAACATTTAACTATCTGTTTACACCGCAGTCACTTATTCCACAAAGTAGTTTTTATCCTACCACACAACTCACCAAGCCACACTGGACCAGTTATGGGTTAGGATGGTTTCAGCATGATTATAAAGGGGAGAAGGTAGACTTTCATACCGGTAGTTTGGCAGGACTCATAGCCATTAACGGACAGCTAAGAGATCATAACTTGAGTGTTTATGTGTTTGGTAATATGGATCATGCCGAGCTTCGACATGCCATTATGTACAAGACATTTGATTTGTATGCTTTAGGAGGAACCCGAGATTGGCACAAAGAGATTTTTGACCTCTATGACGGTTTTAAAACCACGGCTGAGTCCAAGGCTAAAGAAGTGAAAGAAAGTAGAGTAAAAGGCACCAAACCAACACTGGCGCTTGAAGGATATGTGGGTACTTATCATCATGATATGTACGGACAAATAACAATTACTCAGGAAGGTGACCATTTGTATTTAAATTTGAATGATAAGAGAAAAGGCCTTTTTGAGCACTGGCATTATAATACTTTTAGTTATTCCGGAGAATTGCCTGTGGTATTCAGTGATACAAAAATCAATTTTGATATTAATGCTGATGGTAAAGTATCGGATTTACATTTATGGGGTTATCTATTCTCGAGGGCTGAATAATGGAATAGCTAATTAGAATGAATATTCATTTGTAAAGGTTTGAGCGCTATTAACTTAGCGCTCAATGCCTTCACTAGCATTAGGTTATAGTTTATAAGGTTTACGGTACTTGTAGTGTAATTTGGCTTTAGCCACACCGCCTTTATCACCAATAAATTTCTCTTTAGCAGGGTCCCACTGAATAGTTTGCCCAAGGTCACAAGCAATATTTCCCAATGTACAAACTGTACAAGAGCTATGGCCTATTTCTACAGGAACTACCGGATCAACACGATCACGT
>CAYGNU010000250.1:0-6764 GCA_964351175.1 uncultured Roseivirgaceae bacterium
GGGTTCCTGATATATATAAAATTTAAAATATCTAATCGCCATCCGCTCCCAAGCGGATGGCGATTTTTTTTATGTCAAAAAAAAGAATAGGCACTTTTAAAAACGAGCAATTATGTATTACAACGATGACACCACAGTATTCCTAGATGGAAAATGGATCAAAGCCAAAGATGCCACGGCAGGCATGTACAACCAGACAATGCACTATGGTAATGGTGTCTTTGAGGGCATTCGCGCTTATCAAAGCACTGAAGGTTCAAACATCTTCAAAGCAAAGGAGCACTTTGAAAGATTAATTTACTCTGCTAAGAAAATGAGCATTAAGCTTCCTTACTCTGTAGAAGAGCTAGTACAAATTGCTTATACCCTTCTTGATAAAAACGAGCTGGTCGATGCCTATATAAGACCACTTGTATATGCTGGTAGCAGTATGTCATTAATGCCCTCCAATGATTCACATGTATTCATGGCGGCATGGAAGTGGGAAAAATATCTTGGAGACAAGCCATTGAATGTGATGTTATCATCATTCCAGCGCCCTAATCCTAAATCATGTCATGTTGAAGCTAAAGTTGTTGGTCATTATACCAACTCCATACTTGCTACACAAGAGGCTAAAGAACTTGGTTATGACGAAGCACTTTTATTAGATATGCATGGCAATGTTGCTGAAGGTCCAGGAGCAAACTTCTTCTTCGAAAAAGATGATGTTTTATATACTCCTCCAGCCGGAAATATTCTTCCAGGTATAACAAGAGCTACAATTATAGAGCTAGCAAAAGAGCTAGACATTACGGTTGTTGAGAAGCACTTCACTATCGAAGACGTGTACAAAGCTGACAATGCATTTTTTGTAGGTACTGCGGTAGAAGTAGCTCCAATAGCTTCCATAAATGGTGAGAAATTTAAAGGAGAATGGGAAAATTCTGCAGGACACAATATCTATTTGATGTACCGTCAAAAAGTTAGATATAATCATTATCAAGGACTTACTATCGTTTAATTCATGTCTAAAATTCTTAATAAATACAGCCAACAAGTAACGCAAGACCCTTCACAACCAGCGGCACAGGCCATGCTTCATGCCATTGGCTTGACGAATGAAGACCTTAAAAAACCTCAGGTAGGTATTGCAAGCACTGGTTTTGAAGGAAACCCATGCAACATGCACCTGAATGATTTGGCGGCTGACGTCAAAAAAGGTACAAATCAGGAAGGGTTAATAGGACTAATTTTCAATACAATCGGAGTGAGTGATGGCATTTCAATGGGAACTCCTGGTATGCGTTATAGCCTACCTTCAAGAGATATCATTGCTGATTCTATGGAAACAGTAGTGAATGCTCAGGCCTATGATAGTCTGATTGCAGTAGTTGGTTGTGATAAAAATATGCCTGGCGCTATGATTGCCATGGGTAGAATCAACAGACCCTCACTAGTAATTTATGGAGGAACTATTAAACCAGGGTGTTTTAAAGATAAAAAGCTGGACGTTGTCTCCGCATTTGAAGCGTTGGGACAGAAGATTGCAGGTACCATAAGCCAAGAAGATTTTGATGGCGTGGTAATGAATGCCTGCCCGGGTCCTGGTGCATGCGGTGGAATGTACACTGCTAACACTATGGCGTCAGCTATAGAGGCGATGGGCATGAGTCTACCCTATTCCTCCTCAAATCCTGCTACTGGAGAAGAGAAAACTAAAGAATGTATGGACGCGGGTAAGGCTATGGCAAGATTGCTGGAAACTGACCTTAAACCTAGAGATATAGTTACAAAAGCTTCCTTTGAGAATGCCATAAGACTTATCACTGTTCTTGGTGGATCAACTAATGCGGTATTGCATCTTTTGGCTATTGCCAAATCATTTGAGATAGAACTTACACTTCATGATTTTGCTAGAATTAGTGCTGAAACACCCTTTCTAGCCGACCTCAAACCTAGTGGAAAATACTTAATGGAAGACCTGCATCTAGTAGGTGGTATTCCAGGAGTTATGAAAATGATGCTAGAAGAAGGGTTGCTTGATGGAACTTGCATGACCGTAACCGGAAAAACAATTGCAGAGAATCTTGCTGAACTTCCATCATTACACGAAACTCAAGATATCATTCATTTTATGGATGCCCCAATAAAATCAAGTGGCCACATTAGAATCTTGATGGGAAATTTAGCACCTGAGGGTGCTGTAGCAAAAATCACAGGTAAAGAGGGTGAATTGTTTGAAGGTCCAGCTAAAGTATTTGATAGTGAATTTGAAGCGAATGATGGCATTTCTGCTGGAGACGTAAAAGCTGGAGATGTCATTGTTATTAGGTATGAAGGACCAAAAGGTGGTCCGGGCATGCCAGAAATGCTTAAGCCAACAGCGGCCATTATGGGAGCTGGATTAGGCAAGGAAGTAGCTCTTATTACTGATGGTAGATTTTCTGGTGGTACACATGGCTTTGTTGTAGGCCACATTACACCTGAAGCTCAAGATGGAGGACCATTGGCACTAGTTGAAGATGGAGATACAATTAGGATTGACGCCAAAGCAAACACCATTGAATTACTTATTGATGCGAGCGAATTTGACAAAAGAAAGGCTAATTGGAAACCTAGACCATTGAAAAAACAAAGTGGGGCCCTTTATAAATACGCAAAATTTGTATCATCAGCATCCATAGGATGTGTAACAGATTTATAATATGGAAGCAATAACTAAAGAAGAGAAAAAAGTTATTACTGGAGCAGAAGCTACCATTTTATCACTACTTGCTGAAGGTACTGATACGGTTTTTGGTTATCCAGGGGGAGCCATCATGCCTATTTATGATGCCCTTTATGGATATCAAAAAGAGCTCAAGCACATCCTTACTCGTCATGAGCAAGGTGCCATTCATGCGGCCCAAGGATTTGCACGAGTATCAGGTAGACCGGGAGTTGTATTTGCTACATCCGGTCCTGGAGCAACTAATCTTATTACTGGTTTAGCAGACGCTAAAATAGACAGCACTCCCCTAGTTTGTATAACAGGACAAGTTGCATCCTCACTACTTGGTACTGATGCATTTCAAGAAACTGACATTATCAGCCTTTCTATGCAGGCTACTAAGTGGAATATTCAAATCACTAAAGCTGAGGATATCCCCCAAGCCATTGCTAAAGCATTCTACATCGCTACTTCAGGCAGGCCTGGCCCAGTATTAATAGATATCACAAAGGATGCCCAGTTTGCTTCGTTGAGCTTTGACTATAAAAAGTGCATGGGGTTCAGAAGCTATAATCCGAAGCCCTCGATAGATATTGAAAATATTAAACAGGCCGCTGAATTAATCAATAAAGCGAAGAAGCCTTACGTTCTGTTTGGCCAAGGAGTTATACTTGCCAATGCTGAGAAAGAGTTTGCCAATTTCATAGAGAAAACAGGCATTCCAGCAGCATGGACTCTACTAGGTCTTTCTGCACTGCCAACTGACCATCCATTAAATGTTGGTATGCTCGGTATGCATGGTAATTATGGCCCAAACAGGCTTACTAATGAGTGCGATGTATTGATCGCTGTAGGTATGCGGTTTGATGACAGAGTTACAGGCGACTTGAATCGCTACGCCAAACAGGCTAAAGTAATCCATCTGGAAATTGATCCCGCAGAAATTGATAAGAATGTGCAAACTGAAGTCGCCATACTAGGTGATGCAAAAGCTTCTTTAAAGCTCCTGATTGAACATTGTCATGCGAATGAGCATACAGAATGGCTAGAAAAATTTGAAAAGCTTAATGCTATAGAATATGAAAAAGTAATTGAGGAGGAGTTGAATCCTTCAAAACCTGGCCTGACCATGGGCGAAGTAATTAGAAGAGCTAATGAACACACCAATGGTGATGCCGTATTGGTTACAGATGTAGGACAGCACCAGATGGTAGCTTGTCGTTATGCAAAGTTCAACAATTCCAAAAGTAATATTACCTCTGGAGGTTTGGGTACTATGGGCTTTTGCTTACCAGCTGCATTGGGTGCTAAACTTGCTGCTCCTGAACGAGAGGTTATTGCTGTTATTGGAGATGGCGGCTTTCAAATGACTATCCAAGAACTGGGAACCATCTTCCAAACGAGAGCAGCCGTCAAAATAATCATTCTCAACAATGAATTTTTAGGAATGGTAAGACAGTGGCAGCAACTCTTTTTCGACAAAAGATATTCTTCAACGGAACTGGTTAACCCTGATTTTGTGGCTATCACCAAAGGGTTCGGTATTCAAGCATCTTCTATAAGTGAGCGAGATGGGCTCGATGATGCTATCAAAGGAATGTTTGATCATGATGGCCCCTATTTATTAGAAGTGATGGTCGAGAAAGAAGATAATGTATTTCCTATGGTACCTTCTGGGGCATCAGTAGAAGACATTAGACTAGAATAAATCAACTACCAACATTAAAGTAATTAACGTGAAGCAGACATTCACCATAGTAATATTTACTGAAAACAAGATCGGGCTCCTCAACAGGATTACCTCATTGTTTACTCAGCGGCATATCAACATTGAAAGCATTACCGCATCTGAGTCTGAATATACAGGTATTCACAGATTCACTATTGCAATTATAGAAACGCGTGACCTTACTATAAAAGTAGTTAAGCAAATAGAAAAGCAAGTAGAAGTGCTTAAGGCTTTTTGCTTTACTGATGAAGAGACTATCTATAGTGAAATCGCACTTTATAAAATTCAGCTCAATGATTCGATTAATAAAGATGAATTATTAAAAATAATAGATGAGCATGGCGCAAATGTGAAAGAACAAATTGGTGAATTTTTAATCATTGAAAAAACGGGTAAAAAACAAGAAACCCATGCCTTATTTGAAGCCTTCTCTCCTTTTGGGATTCAGGGTTTTGTCAGGTCGGGTCGAGTATCATTGAGTAAAACCTATAGCACCTTTTCCAAACATTTGGCTGACATGGAGGCACACTCGAAGGAAACAATTCTAATTAATTAGATATCAGATTGAGATAAAAGATGTAAGACTCAAGGTATAAGACCTAGGATGTGTCTTACTATTAAATACTAAATACTAATAAACAACAAACTAAAGACAGAAAAATGGCAAAAATCGATTTTGGAGGAGTTACTGAAAATGTAGTAACAAGAGAAGAATTTCCATTAGAAAAAGCTCGTGAAGTACTTAAAACCGAAACTATTGCTGTACTTGGCTATGGCGTACAAGGCCCAGGACAAGCACTAAATCTTAAAGATAATGGCTTCAACGTTATTATAGGTCAGCGCAAAAACTCTAAAAGTTGGGATAAAGCGGTGAATGATGGTTGGGTGCCTGGAGAAACTTTATTTGAGTTGGAAGAAGCTTGCGAAAAAGGTACAATCATTCAATTCTTATTATCAGATGCCGGACAGATTTCATTCTGGCCAACAGTGAAGAAACATCTTACAAAAGGAAAGGCCTTATATTTTTCTCACGGCTTTGGCATTACTTACAAAGAAAGAACTGGCATTATCCCTCCGGATGATGTAGATGTTATTTTGGTTGCGCCAAAAGGATCTGGAACTTCATTAAGAAGAATGTTCTTACAAGGAAGAGGCCTAAACTCTAGTTATGCCATCTTCCAAGATGCAACAGGAAGAGCGAAGGAAAGAGTAGTTGCACTTGGCATTGGTGTAGGCTCTGGATATTTATTCGAAACTAATTTCAAAAAAGAAGTTTATAGTGACCTTACTGGTGAGCGTGGTACTCTGATGGGCGCCATCCAAGGAATTTTTGCAGCTCAGTATGAAGTGTTAAGAGCAAATGGTCACTCACCTTCTGAAGCATTTAATGAAACTGTGGAAGAACTTACTCAGTCATTGATGCCATTAGTGGCTGAAAATGGAATGGATTGGATGTATGCCAATTGCTCTACCACAGCACAAAGAGGTGCATTAGATTGGTGGAAGAAATTTAAGGATGCTACGAAGCCAGTATTTGAAGACTTATACAGCGAGGTAGCTGCAGGTAACGAAGCTCAAAGATCGATCGACTCTAATAGTAAAGAAGACTATCGTGTAAAACTGGAAGCTGAACTGGCCGAGCTTAGAGAATCAGAAATGTGGAGAGCCGGAAGTGCGGTAAGAAAATTGCGACCAGAAGGAAACTAAAGGGTTATATGTAAAACGTTTCGAGCTGTGAGCTTTGAGTTTCGTAACTCTTAGCTTACAACTCGAAACTCTAAGTCGATAGCTCATATCTAAAATAAAAAATGAATCACACAAACACTACATTAATAGACGTTGAGCAGATAAGGGTAGCAGCGGAGAATTTAAAGGAGGTTATTGTAAAAACTCCGTTGCTACCTAATCCTGTGCTTTCGGATCGCTACGAGGCTAATATTTCTCTCAAGAGAGAAGATTTGCAAGTAGTTAGATCATACAAAATTCGTGGTGCTTACCATAAAATTCAAAGTCTTTCTGAAGAAGAACTAAAAAATGGAGTTGTTTGTGCAAGTGCTGGAAATCATGCTCAAGGTGTTGCTTTAGCTTGCTTCAAAAAGCAGATCTTTGGAACTATCTACATGCCAGCCCCTACACCAAGTCAAAAGGTGAACCAGGTTAAAATGTTCGGAAAGTCATTTGTCAAAGTTGTGCTCGTTGGAGATACATTTGATGATGCTTTTGCTGAAGCTACCAAATTTTCAAAAAGTCAAAATGCAGCCTTCATTCCTCCTTTTGATGATATCAAAATCATAGAAGGGCAGGGCACAGTTGGCAAAGAAATACTTGATGATAGTGAAACAC
>CAYGNU010000251.1:0-6747 GCA_964351175.1 uncultured Roseivirgaceae bacterium
CTATGATCATGAAGTAGACAAACTTGTGCAAGAAACTAAAGATTTATCTCTGTCGGCAAGTAACACTAAACTTCAGGGCAAAATCTATGCGGGTATAGGAGATTTTGAAAAAAGCTATCAGTTACTCAGTGCTCATATTTCACTAAGTGACAGTTTGTATGATGAAACAAAAGTAGGACTTATCAATGAGCTAGAAGAAAAGTATCAAAGTGAACAAAAGGCCAAAGAGATTGCCTTGCTTGAATCTGAAAATCAATTGCAATCTCTGCAGATAGAAAAACGTGAAGATGAACGCAACTACCTCATAGCATTTGCTGTAGTCGCTATGATTTTGATTGGCCTAGTCTACAATCAATATCGTATTAAACAAAAAGCCAATAATAAACTCCGAGAACTGGACCGGATGAAAACGAGCTTTTTTGAAAATCTCTCACACGAACTTAGAACTCCGCTAAGTCTGATCATTGCTCCGATAAAAGAAAAAATAGCAGCATCAGCAGGAAAAGATAAAAAAGAACTTCAGCTGGTTTTGAGCAATGCTGAGAAGCTTTTAAAGCAAATTAATGAACTTTTAGATCTGGCAAAACTTGAAGCAGGTGGCTACCGATTGAACAAAACATCCATTGATATTACAAAATTCTTTAACACAATAGCTGCTTCATTTTCTTCTTTTGCCTCTAGTAAGTCAATTACCTTTCACACAGAAATACCTGAAACAGAGAAGTGGCTGGAGGTAGATCAAACGGTGCTTTCTCAGCTGTCAAACAACCTGCTTTCCAATGCTTTCAAGTTCACTAAAGAAGGTGGAGAAGTACATTTTGAAGTAAAATATGATACCGAAAAATTAACTATCATCGTCAAGGACAATGGCGTAGGCATTCCGAAGGAGCTTCAAGAGCGAGTTTTTAACCGTTTCGAACAGGTAGATAGTCCGCAAGTATTCCGACAAGGTACAGGTATAGGGCTTGCCTTGGTAAAGGAGCTAACAGAAATACAGGGTGGCACTATTACGCTTAATAGCGCAGTTGGTGAAGGGTCTATTTTTACACTTGTAATACCCGCAAAAGAAGGTGTACCTCAACACAAAGTTTTAGAAAGTGAAAATGAGGAAATAAGTGTTGATAATAATGAGTTCGAAATTAATGATGCTCCTTATCTCGCCAATAGAAAGAAGGTACTTCTTATCGAGGACAATAAAGATCTTAGAGAATATATTTCAAATTTACTGAAGTCCACCTATCAGGTAATAACAGCTGAAGATGGCCATGAAGGAATGAGGCTGGCCATTGAAGAAATCCCTGATCTGGTAGTGAGTGATGTAATGATGCCAAAAATGGATGGCATTGAGTTTTGTAAAAAGTTAAGTGAGCTTGAGGCAACTGACCATATTCCGGTAATTCTACTTTCTGCAAGGGCTGATCAGCAGACCAAAATATCGGGGCTTAGAGAGGGGGCTATTCAATACATGACCAAGCCTTTTGAGCCTGAAGAGTTGAAAGTGACCGTTGAAAATATTATCCATCAGCAGGCCAAACTTTGGAAAAAATATACAACCCATGAAAATGGGATTAATAACAAACCAGAAGTTCATCCTTTTGTAAAAAAATGTGAGGAGATTGTTCATGCTCACCTTGATGATACTGAATTTGATATGAACCAATTTGCTCAGGAAATAGGCATGAGTCGTATGCAGCTGCATCGTAAGCTCAACTCGCTAACCAATATGTCATCTACAGAGTTTATTCGATATCATCGTCTGAATAAAGCCAAACAATTATTAGAATCTGGTGAGCATGTATCACAAGTAGCATATGCCGTAGGGTTTGCCTCGCTATCTTATTTCTCTACCTCGTTCAAAAAACAGTTTGGCAAGTCTCCTTCAGAATATTCTTCAGCTTCCTAGCGTTTTTCGACTATTGTTACATTACAGCAAAAGGTTGATACATAAGAGAAAATACTAGATATTGTTAGTAACCATTTTTGAGAATCAACTTTTCAAAAATGAAATACACGATAATACTCTGTTGTTTTTTTGGCGCGACATTAGCCTTTGGTCAGGCTCCGGTAATCACAGATTTTAATCCCAAAATAGGTGAGCCGGGAGAATCTCTTACCCTAACCGGGTCAGGTTTTGATGCAAGCAGCACTAATAATATAGTCCACTTTGGCTCTATACCTGCCACGGTATTAAATGCTTCTGTTAACAGCCTAGAAGTTGAGATTCCTGCGGGCACTAAGGCCGATAAAATTAGTGTGCTCAACTCTACAACTAATTTAAGTTGTCAATCTCCGCTCAACTTCTATCCTACTTTTAATGGAGGTTCCAGAATTATCCCGGCTTCATTTTTACCGCATCAGGACTTGACTGTGCCGAATCCTGCCAGAACTGTAAGGCTAGCTGACATTGACGGTGATGGCTGGTTGGATATTATTGCGGCTTCTTCTCAGGAATTTTCAATATATAGAAATCTTGGAAATGGTGGGACAATTTCTGCGGCATCCTTTGGTTCACCCATAGACCTGGATCCTGGTTCAGGGTTTTTAGACTTCGGATTTGCTGACCTGGACAATGACGGTAAGCCTGACCTTTATTTTTCTCAAGACACAAACCCAAACGGCAAAGTCGGCATTTACCGAAACACCAGCACACCTGGAAATATAAGTTTCGCTTCTGAAATATTACTAAATGCTACTCAGCGGATATCATATGTATCCGCTGGAGATTTTGATGGAGATGGCCGACAGGAAATAATAGCTGGACGTGCAGCGTCAGCCGGGGGTACCCCTGCCTATTTGTTTATCTATCAAAACTCAAGTACCCCTGGTAGTCTATCCTTCAGCTCTGAAATTGACATAACCGCTTTAACTCCTGCAGGTACCTGGGAGCGAATGATTGTCATGGACATAAATAATGACAATAAGCTTGATCTTGTAGCACTTAGAAATTTTAAAGTCAGAACAAGCGCCCTACTTAACCAATCTACTTTAGGAGTAATAGACATCAACACCTTTGCACCCAGCCCAGATTTCATCGATGGAGCCAGTACCATTGCTTTATCAGATTTTGATGGAGACAACTTGCCCGAACTTATTACTCATAATGAGGGTAACAATACTGGTATTGCCCTAAGGCCTAATACTAGTACAGCAGGGGCAATCAGCTTTGCCGATTCAATACCTTATTTCTCGAATATTTTCAGAGAAGGAGAAACTGCTATTGCTGACATTAATGGAGATGGAAAGAAGGATATTGTCATAGCGGCCGACTGGAGCCAAGATTGGGTATCCGTTCTGGAGAATAATTTTGATGGAACTTGGGACGAAGAGTCATTTAAACAACCAGTAAGATTTTTAACCAGAAATATTTATCCTATTACACTGGATATTGGGGATTTGAATCATGATGGAAAACCGGATATAGTTACGGCCAACCAAACGGCATTTCTATCAATTTTGGAAAACGATATTCAATTTCCTCCAGAAATAACTTCAGTTTCAGCCTATAAGGCACAAATTGGTGAGAATATAACGATACAGGGCGATCATTTTAGTCCTGTTACAAACGAAAATTTAGTTCGATTTGGTAGCGTATTGGCCAATGTTGTTTCGGCATCTACAACAGAACTGGTAGTGGAAGTGCCTCAAGGTTCCACCTACGATCATATTACTTTGGGTGTCGGAATTTTTACTGCAATTAGTCCTCGGAAATTTAGCGCTATAACTGGTGCGGGAGCAGATTTTGATGCCTCGAGTTTTGCACCACCGTTTAACATTGCTGCATCTGCTGATGTTACAGATTTGGTGGTTGGGGATTTGGATAACGATGGCAAAACTGACCTGCTGGCCAGAGATGGTAGTGTACCATTATTACTCAAAAATCAAAGCACTTTTGATGTATTAGAAACAGCGTCATTTCAGATCGTTACTAGTGCAATTAGCCATTTTGTTTCTCCCGGTATCCTCACAGACCTCAATGGGGATGGTTTTCAAGATCTTTTTGGTACTGCCAGGGTGCTATTTAATAATAGTGAGGTTGGAACAGAACCCATTGAATTTCAAGCTCAAATTACTCTACCAATCTTTGGCGGCCCAAGCCAATTGGCTGATATTAATTCAGATGGGATTTTAGATCATGTAACAACGGTCAGTTCAGGAAGTGTGGTGTCAATTAATGAAGGTTTTTATACCTATGCTCCTTTTGTTTCAGGTGGAGGTCTTCCTAATTCTCCTTTTGGCTCCACTATTAACTTGTCTAAACCAGCAGTCGTTGGCACCGCTAGCGTAGCGGACTTCGATGGTGATGGGTTGCCTGACGTAGCTGCAAGTAATCCTAATACAGACAATGTGTCCTTCTTTCGAAATCTAGGATCTAACGATGTAATAGCTGCATCTGGCTTTTCATCAGCCTTAAATTTTACCGTTGGAGATAATCCCACCCAGATAGTGGCCGGTGATCTGGATCAGGATGGCAAGACAGACTTGGCCGTTATCAACCAAAATGATAATACGGTAACTGTTTTACATAATCAAAGCACCATTGGAAATATAAGCTTTGATGTCTATGACTATTCGGTTTCCGCCTCGCCAAGGCTTTTACGCTTGCACGATCTTGACGGAGATAGCAAACCTGAAATTATCACCGTGAACGCTTGGGTCTCCAGTATTGGAGCCACCTTCAGTGTTTTGAAAAACAACACAACCTCTATGAATGCCTCCTCATTTGCTTCTGAACAACTCTACTCAAGAACAAATAATGCAGTTCCCAGTGATTTCGAGATAGCAGATTTAGATGATGACGGCCGGCCAGACATAATCCTAACTTCCACAAATCCAGATGAATTAGTGATTTATAAGAACCTGTCACCTACTACCGCCTCAATTGCCATTACGGCACAACCTGTAGATGAAAGCTTATGCGAGGGAGCCAATGTTACATTTACAGCTACGGCCAGTGGCACCACTAACATTACTTATCAATGGCAGGAAGACCAAGGCTCGGGTTTTGCTGACGTTTCAGATGGTGGAATCTACTCAGGCAGTAGCACATCATCATTAACACTTGCTGGAATTATCAATACCCAAAATGGATATACCTATCGATGCCTTATCTCTGGTGATTTTGCTTCAGATATTATGTCTGATGAAGCAGTTCTTAACTTACTTGAGCAAGCATCAATCTCTGCACAACCGCAGGATCAAAATGTCAATTCAGGAGAAACAGCTACATTTTCTGTGACTGCCACTGGGAACATTCTAAGTTATCAATGGCGATTGGATGGCACGAATATATCTGGAGAATCGAGCTCAACCTTGAGCATTAGCAATGTCACTTCAGAAGATGCGGGAGTTTACAGCTGTGTTATAACATCAACCTGCAACACATTAGCGAGCGATGATGCCACACTCACAATCAACAATCAAACAATCACTATCGATCAACAGCCTCAGAATGCGCAAGTATGTGAAGGACTTGCTGTCAATTTTAGCACAGCAGCCACTGGCACCGCCAATATAACGTATCAATGGCAGGAAGATCAGGGGTCAGGATTTCAGAATTTGACTGATGGAGGAAATGTTTCCGGGGCCACAACAGCAACCCTTACTATTTCTACTGTAAATCTAACATTGACCGGTTTTGAATATCGCTGTGTTGTTTCAGGTGATTTTGCTACTGATGTAACCACAGCAGCGGCAGAGCTCACAATCATTGAAGAAGTTACCATTAACACGCAGCCTGCAGATTTTACTTTAAATATTGGTGAGCAAGTTATTCTTTCAATCACGGCTACAGGTGACAGCCCTACCTATCAGTGGTTAAAGGATGGCACTCCACTAGCGACTGAGACCAGCGCATCATTAACAATAAACAATGCGGCCTTATCCGATCAGGGGGCATACTCCTGCATGGTTGAAAATGTGTGTAATGCTGTAACAAGTGATGTAGCCAACCTGATTGTGATCGACCCTAACTCAGGCTTTTCAGTCTCCGATGGAAATCAGAATCAAGTCATCAACAATGACCAACCCGTAGCAATTCAGTTCGATCAGGGAACACTCGGAGCTGAGGTTAGCCGAACGTTTGTTATTAACAATACAGGACAAACGGTAATTACCATAAATAACATTTCCCTATCAGGAGACAATATATTTACAATTGAGTCAACACCTTCCGAAATATCCGTTGGTGGCTCGGCCAGTTTCGAAATAACAGCAGAAAGCCAAAGTGTTGGTGTATTCACAGCTTCTGTTCTTATAGGCACAAGTATTGGTGATTTCACATTCCCAATTATGATTGAATTCATAGATCAACCAATTGATGGAGCACTACTGGTTTACAATGCCGTGGCTCCAAATGGTAATGGTAAGCACGACTTTCTCAAGATTGAGAATATAGAATTTTCGCCTGATAATTCAGTTCAGATTTTCAACCGCTGGGGTGATAAGGTTTATGAAGTATCTGGCTATGACAATACCACCACACGATTTGAAGGCACAGGCAATATTGGCTCAGCTGGAGAACTCGTAGAGGGCACCTATTTCTATATTATCAAAACTGAAAATGAAAACTTGAGTGGTTTTCTTTTTTTACGAAGATAATCCAAAACTGAAAAAACATGAAAAAAATATTACTCCTTATAGTCTATCTCCTGGCACAATCCACTTATGCTCAACAAGACCCACTGTGGAGTCAATATCAATTTAACCAACTTCCAATTAATCCTGCCTACGCAGGAGTAAATGCAGTAA
>CAYGNU010000252.1:0-6740 GCA_964351175.1 uncultured Roseivirgaceae bacterium
AATTACTACCTGGCCTGAACTTAATAAATCATTGTTGAAAAATGAATCTTTTGGCAAGTATCAAAAGAGTTGCGGAAGATTTGCTAAAAAAGTGCTGCAAGATGAGCTGTCAATAACTAGCTTGCCGGAAGAAGAAAAAGCAAGGGTAATCGTTAATTATGTAAAGCAAAATTTCAATTGGAACGGTTACTACAGTAAGTATGTGAATAAAACAGCTAAGGAATTTTTTGAACAAAAAAAAGGGAATGCAGCTGAAATCAACTTGTTTCTTGCAGCAATGCTTGAAGAAGCGGGTCTAGTTGCTCAACCAGTGGTAATAAGTACAAGAGATCATGGTAAAATAGCCTCAGATTATCCTTTTAATCATTTTTTTAATTATGTTGTTGTTTTTGTAAGAACCCAGCAGCCATTTCTAGCAGATGGGACCAATAAATATCTTTCTTATAATAAAATACCACCATATTGTATAAATGAGATGGGACTAATTGTTGATGGAGGTTCAGGAAATTGGGTTGAACTTTCAGATGCTCTCACTTCTAAAGAAGTAAGAAATATTACCATAAAGCCTGATGTAGAAAACTTAAATGCATCAATTAGGTTATCTGTTCATTCAACAGAATATGATGCTTATAAATATAAAGAAGCTTTTAAAGATGACAGTGTTTCTATATTAAAGTACTTTATAAAAAAATTCGATAACATTAATTCTGTCAAATCATTTAATTATGCTGACCCAAATAAGCCTTATTCTATTGTCATAAATGCCGAAAAAAGTCTTGAAAAGATCGGGGGAAATATTATTATACAACCCTTTCTCAGTTTGGCATTAGAAAAGAATACCCTGACCCAAAAAAATAGATCATATCCGGTTGATTTTACCTATAAAAAAGCAGATGAGTTTACAATAATAATCGATAAACCGTCAGGGTTTACATCGGACAATCTACCAGAGCCTTATATTTTGGATGATGAATTAGCTAATATTAACATTAGGTATGAGGACAAAGGTAATATGATCGAAATTATCTCAAATTATACCTTCAAGAAGGCCGTTTATAATCGAAATGAATACCCTAGAATTAAATACTATCTGGATATGATAGTTAGAAAGTTTAATGAGCCTCTAGTGTTAAAGCCAATTTAATTACGCAAAAAAAAAGGGCCACCCCTGACCCTTTTTCTTAACCTTAAAACATACTTTATGAAGAAGTATTTTCTTTAACCTTTACAAAGCTAATACAGGTAATATTACTAATTGGGTTTAAGGTATTACCTCTTCATTAAGTTTATAGTTTAGCCCTTAATGCTATGATAAAATTACGGCCAGGAGCGGAGACACCTGAACTATAAGGCCTATACCTTTGGTCAGTCATGTTTTCCAAACCTGTAGATATTGATAAATTATCAGATACTGGAAACATAGCCTTTAAATTTAAAGTGTACCATGATGGAGCGTAGTTATTGCCATTTGAATCTTTAGCATATATTTCGTTTTTTCCACGTTCATCTACCGCTAAGTCTTCAAAACTAACCTCTCCCTGATAGCTCACATAAAACTCTAAATTGACTTTCTCATGGTTAAATTTCAACCTTGATGTGCCAAATAGGGGAGCAGCGTGCCTTGATGCACTTTTCGATCCATCATCCAGCTCTTCTTCGCCCTTCTGATAGTTAAGGTCAGAAGTTAGTTGAAATCCATTAGGCAAGGTCAATTCCATTCCTGTTTGCAGCCCGTAAACTGAGGCTGTTGCAGCATTTTGAATAGCCTGTACCTGACTGAGTTCTCCTTGATAGTCAATCATGTCAGCACCATTAAGGGTGAAGTTTCTTCGTACCATGGCATTATCTAAAATGGTATAATAAGCTGTGGCATCTATTTTTAGTATGTTTCCAAAAATCTTGGCAATTCCCAAATCGAAATTATAAGCATATTCAGCTTCTAAATCCGGATTAGGAACGGTCACAGCCCCTGGTTCTGAGTCAAATACTTTACCAATATCATCGATGTTTGGGGCTCTGAAAGCAGTTCCAAAATTGGTATTGATTACCCAATCCTTTGTTGGACGATAAACAGTTCCTAAACTACCAGTTAGCGATCCGCTATTTAACTTAGCATTATCAAAGGGGAAGTTGTAGAACCTATTATCAAATTTTGCGTCAATGATAAATTGGTTATAACGCAGTCCTGCCTGAAAGGAGAGTTTTTCATTGGCTTTA
Organism: uncultured Roseivirgaceae bacterium; assembly: GCA_964351175.1. Taxonomy (GTDB): domain Bacteria; phylum Bacteroidota; class Bacteroidia; order Cytophagales; family Cyclobacteriaceae; genus Fulvivirga. Next base: position 2,218 of record CAYGNU010000252.1, read on the forward strand.
TACTGGTTGTTTAAGTAAAAAGCCATCGATTCCCATGTTGATTCTGGATACCTTGATGCTCCTTCAATGTTAACATTTGTTGATATATCAGTTTCTAATCCTGTTGAATTGACATTATTAGTAATATACTCAACGCCATAATTTAAGGTGTTTTTAGGTCCAATGGCCTTAAGGAAATCTAGATTTACTGAGTAAGCATCGACCATTTCAGTCTGAGTATTTCGAGTATTTCCATTTAATGATCTGTCGATTCTACTTTCTTCAAATTTCTGATAAGCTAAACGAAGATTCACATGATCATAAAAAGCGCTTATTCCCTGATGAGAGACTACCATGTTATGCATCATCCACTTTTGTGGGCCATAGTTCCATTCTGCATATCTGGCGGTGCTATTTCTCATTCTGTTATGCCTATCATATCTGCCATATGGTGAAGTTTCAGAATAATGGAAACCATATTGAATATCCCACTGCACATTAGGTCTAAATCTCAACTTTTGCATCATATTGATTTGAGAATAGGCAGTTGGTACTTGCAATAGAGGATCATCCTGACTGATTACAACATCTACTGAATCTTGTCGCTGGACATAATAGGGCTTTATGTATTCATCAGGTCCATCACTACCTTGTTTTAGATGATCATAATCCCATGAACTAAAGCTAGAAACAAAGGCCCACTTTTTACCACCAACATTAACATCAAAGTGTCCTGTTTTTTCATTATTGGCACTAGAAGTTCTAACAAGTGCATTACCACTTACCAGCAGCTCTTCGTTGTTTGAAAGATTGGGAGTTAGGGTTTGAAAGCTCATTACCCCACCTATAGCATCACTACCGTAAATCACCGAGCCTGGCCCAAAGAATACTTCAGTACTCTCAATAGCAAATGGATCTAGGCTAATTACGTTCTGAATATTACCTCCTCTAAATATTGCCGTATTCATCCTAACACCATCAATCGTATATAATAGTCTGTTGGTCGCAAACCCCCTAATCATTGGACTTCCGCCACCTTGTTGGCTTTTTTGGACATAAACTTTCCCCGAAACATTTAGTAAATCAGCTGCCGTTTGAGGGTTTTGTAATGCCACCTCTTCCGAAGAAATAGAAATAATCTTCGAGGGGACCTCTGAGCTTGATAACTCCCATTTGGTAGCCGATATCACTATTTCATCAATTGATAACGTTGACTTTTCCATACTAATTTGGAAGCCAAGAAGTTCAAGGTTTTCATAGTTAGAATAGAAAGTGTTATATCCGATAATGCGAATCTCTATCTTCTTAGCACCCTTCAAAGCACTAATGTCGGCCTGTCCATTTTCATCTGTAGTAACGAAGGCATTCGGTGACTTACTGGCTATTGTAGCAAGTTCCAAAGGTTCATTTGACTTTTTGTCAACTACAGTAAGGGTCTGACCAAACACACTATTGCTTATCAAAATGACAAGCATTAAGCAGTAGTATTTTTTCATAAATGAATAAATGTATTCTTCCATTGGCCCAGAATTGAGTAATGGAAGCGTTAAATAAATATATTAATCAGATTACATATTTAATGTCTGGAGGGGGAGTGGCTGGCTCAAATGTACAGTTAAGGTAATGGGCTGAAGATGAATAATAGACAATAGCAATGTGCTCCGCTGTAGTAGTTATTGAATATTTTTCAGTGAAATAGATTGACTTAAAAAAGCTGATCAAAAGATCACTTTTTTGAGATTTCTTATTGTGAGTAGAATGCGAGATTATCGAGCTCAAAAACTGGTTAAGATACGATTCGTCAGCGTCTGGCCAGCACCAGTAGGTAATAGCCGATTCGGATTCTTGAAGTCTTACAACATCATACATTCTACCATAAAACTCAAATTCATCTGGCTTCTCCCATCTTAGTAGTTGAGATGCCTCATTCTTAGAAAGTGAAATTCTAACTAGATCTTCATTTTCTAATTTATCCATTAAACGATGTTTTACTTCTCTTCTTATAATATACTTCTCAATAGTAATAGTGCCTTCTAATACCAATAATGGTAGACAAAGAAGTATGGCGAATATTAATGCTATTGAGCGTTTCATTGGATAATTAACTGTTCATGAAGTTACTTTAAATATTGGTTACTGACTATGAGAATTATTTATTTGGCAATTATTGATGTTGTTAGGGATAACTATTTTTTATTTGCCAAATGCCAATAGTAAAATCAAATTATAAACCACCATTTTGGCTAAGAAATGGTCATCTTGCCACAATTATTCCAAGTTCGTTTAGAAAAGTTGAAGGTGTGCAGTATCAAAGAGAAAGAATCTTAACTGAAGACGATGACTTTTTAGATTTAGATTGGATAAAGAATGACCATAATCAGCTTGTAATTATTTCACATGGATTAGAGGGTAGTAGCCATCGACCGTATGTATTGGGCATGGCAAAATATATGTCAAAGAACAGTTTTGATGTATTGGCTTGGAATTGTAGAAGTTGCAGCGGTGAGATTAACAAGCAAGCGAGGTTTTATCATCATGGTGCCACAGACGATTTGGAAACTGTAGTTAATCATGCCCTATCAATATTTGATTATCAAAGAATTGTGTTGATAGGTTTTAGTATGGGGGGAAGTCTTACCATCAAGTATCTAGGGGAGAGGGACGATCGGCCAGAGGTAATTAAAGCTGGTATTACTTTTTCAATTCCTGTCAGTTTAAAATCCAGTGTCGATGAGTTGACGTATTCTAAAACATCATTTTATAAAAAGAGATTTCTGAGAAAACTTGAAGAAAAAGTTAAACGTAAGGCAGAAACTTATCCTGGACTTGTTGAATACAACGGGTTTGAAGATATTAAGGAATTTGAAGACTTTGATAATAAATATACTGCACCAATACACGGCTTTATAGACGCTCAAGATTTCTATAATAAAGCTAGTGCAGGTAATTTCTTGCATCAAGTTTCGGTGCCACTCCTCATTTGCAATGCTGTTAATGATCCCTTTTTAGGAGAGCCTTGCTATCCTTATGATTTATGTCAAACAAGCGAGAATATATATCTAGAAACTCCAAAATTTGGAGGTCATGTCGGGTTTCAATTACCTAATAGTGAAATTAATTATATGGAAAAAAGAGCTTTAGAATTTATATCCGAAGTATTAAACCCATAGGAGTCAAATTTTATGGGCTAACTAAGTTTACTGAGATATTAAAATAAAGTGCATTGGTTAAATCATTTTCTAAAGCATAGGTGTCATCTCCAAATCCTCTAAAAATATCACCGTCATCTAAATTGAAATTATAGTTAAATCGCATTCCTAATTGGGCACTCACCCAAATAAAATCTTTTAACGAATGCTCAAATTTAACCCTCATACGTAGCTCGCTTCTCCTTAATTCCGGATTTAGAACTTCATTTATATTCCGTGTGCCATTAATAAAATAGGACTGTCCTTGCAACTCATAACCGAAGAATGCCAACGACCTTGAGTTAAAACTTCTTCTTATTTCTGCTCTTGCAGGAAAAACAGCCTCAACTCCCCATTTACGAGATTTAAAGGTGTTATAATAGTACATAACAGGTACATAATTAACTTCACCAATTAAATAAGAACGGCTTAAGCCAAATCCATACATAAGTCGATCATTTTTTTTCCACCCATAGATAAGCGTTCCACCTATTCTTGTAAGATCTAAAGGCTGAAAATCCGGAAGCACGTAATCGCCACTCAGGTTTGCTGAAGCCTGAATTAGAAGAAAGTTCTTTTCATTCAAGGGCTTGAATATTGTGGCCAAAATTTGGGTAGTTCTTAATCCATTATCTTCTAATGCCGTGGCCAATGGGTGGCCATTGGTATTATTTATGGTATAGTGTGATTCCCAATAGTTGAAACCTAAGTTAACAAGAACATTAGTTTTCGAAATAATCGGGAAGTTACCTGCAAGGCGTATGCCTTGCACACTTTGAACATTAATGTCTTGCTCAGGTGAATCTCCAAGATTCCCTAGGGTCATGGTATGTCCGCCCTGGTAATCATAACCTACCGAGATTAATTTATTAGGGCTTTGATCAAATACCTTAGAAGTAATGAACCTTTTACCACCTCCGGCTATCTCTACATCAGCATACATGCTAAAATCCTCCTCTACGAAGGTGGTGTCAGTTTCTTGAGATTTACACTGAGAATACGTCAAAAACAAAAAAATGACAGCGTATAAAATGCTTAACTTATTCACTTAGCTATTTCTTTTTAATTATTACACGTTTCCATACATCGGTTCTTCCAAACAATGTTACGCCTATAAACCCGCGAACATCTAGCGTGTTTTTATTTTGCATTTCGATGGTGCAAGAGTAGGTGCTACCATTTTCTGGATCATATATAGTGCCTTCTTCCCATGTTTTATCACCAACATATTTAAAATTTTGAAGCATTCTATAACCGAGAAGACGCTTACTTTTTAATTTGTCATCCGGATTATTTTTATCGACTTTAGGATTTCCATTCTCATCGTTTGGTTCTCTCAACCACACTATTCTTCCG
>CAYGNU010000253.1:0-6733 GCA_964351175.1 uncultured Roseivirgaceae bacterium
AAACGTTAGAGAAAATCCAACTACTAACAAAAATGCTAATAACTTTTTCATATTTTTCACAGGTTTTGGTTTTGTAAGGGGCAAATATAGACACAAATAAAGTTACAGGTCAAGTGCATGTTATTTTTTTCTGAAAAACAAACGAATTGGAACTCCTTCAAAATTAAAGTGTTTCCTTAATTTATTCTCCAAATAGCGCTCATAAGGTGCTTTTATGTACTGTGGCAGGTTACAGAAGAATGCAAAAGTAGGCGTATGAATAGGTAACTGAGTGATGTACTTTATTTTAATGTATTTGCCTTTTAGTGCCGGAGGTGGATGATTTTCAATTTCTGGAAGCATTAACTCATTGAGCTTAGATGTTGGTATTTTCCTCACTCTATTATCATGAACCTCAATAGCTTTTTCTATCGCTTGAAATATTCTCTGCTTTTTAATTACCGAAGTGAATATGATTGGCACATAGTCTAAGAGACCTAATTTGGAAATTAAGTCCTTTTTAAATTTTTCAGCAGTATTAGTTTCCTTTTCAATCAGATCCCACTTATTGACCATGATGATCATTCCCTTATTATATTTTTGGGCCAATCCGATAATACTCATATCCTGGCCTTCCAAACCAAGAGTTGCATCAATTAGAAATATACAAACATCACTATCTTGTAATGCCTGTATTGAACGAAGTACACTATAGAATTCTATATCTTCTTTGACCTTATTCTTTTTTCTAATGCCAGCTGTATCAGTAAGGATAAAATCCTTATTGAACATCTTATATCTAGTGTTTATGGCATCGCGTGTTGTTCCTGCCTCATCTGTAACTATGGTTCTCTCTTTCCCTAACAGGGCATTCAGAAAGGATGATTTACCAACATTTGGTCTGCCTAAGATGGCGATTTTTGGAATTCCTAAATCAGGGTTTTCAACCCCTTCATCAAGATGTTTTACTACTTCATCAAGTAATTCCCCTGTTCCTGACCCAGATGCTGCGGCTATAGGATATACTTCACCCATGCCCAATTCATAGAATTCCATGGCCATATGAGATCGCTCTGCTGTATCGGCTTTATTGGCTACAATAAATACTGGCTTTTTAGATGAACGCAAAAGTTTCGCAAAGTCCTTATCAAGATCTGTAAGTCCTGCGAATGAATCTACCATAAAAAGGATCACAGTAGCTTCTTCCAAGGCAAGTACAACTTGCTTTCTAATTTCACTTTCAAATTTATCGTCAGATCCTGTAACATATCCTCCCGTGTCTACCACGGTAAAATATTTGCCAACCCATTCACCATGGCCATAGTGTCTGTCACGGGTGACCCCACTTTCATCATCCATGATTGCTTTGCGTTGCTCAACCAAACGGTTGAAAAGGGTAGATTTACCTACATTAGGTCGACCTACTATTGCTACTATATTTGCCATATTTTAAGCTTTAAGCGTTAAGTCACAAGCCAAATTCTAGAAGCTTGTGGCTTGGAGCTTAATTATATCCGAAATTTTTTAAATTAATATCTGTTTTACGCCAGTTTTCAGCCACCTTCACAAAGGTCTCAAGATAGATTTGTTTGCCAAAAAATTGTTCCATATCCTTTCTGGCCTCTATACCTACTTTCTTCAATGCTGCGCCTTGGTGTCCTATGATGATACCTTTCTGACTCTTTCTTTCTACAAAGATGATCGCTCTAATTCTGATGATTTTTTCATCTTCTTTAAATTCTTCAATATCTACTTCGGTACTATAAGGAACTTCCTTTTTGTAGTTAGTAAATATTTTTTCTCTTAATATCTCTGCAGCAAAAAATCTTTCTGGTTTATCTGTTAGTTGATCTTTGGGAAAGTACCCTGGATGCTCTGGTAAATTGGAAATTATTGCTTCAAAAACTTTATCTATGTTAAGTCCTTCTAAAGCAGATATTGACAAGAAGACATCTGCTTTTACGTGTTCTTTCCAATAAGCCATTTTATCTTCAGCTTGCGTGCCTTTGGCTTGATCTATTTTGTTTAATATGAATATGAACGGAACATTGATCTTTTTTAGAGTGTCCTCAAATTCCGCATCAAATGTTTCGTAGATGTCTGTGACAAAGAGAACAACATCAGCATCTGATAATGAAGAACTGACGAACTTCATCATAGATTTATGCAATGCATATTCAGGTTTTAAAATCCCCGGAGTGTCAGAATAGACAATTTGAAAATCAGTGCCACTAAGAATGCCCATTATTCTATGGCGAGTAGTTTGGGCTTTAGAAGTAATAATAGATAATCTTTCGCCTACCATTTGGTTCATTAAAGTGGATTTACCCACATTTGGTTTACCAATGATGCTTACAAAACCAGCTTTATGATTGGGTGATTCTTTCAACGTTAAAAATATATTTAGCAAAGGTACTTGATTTTTAAATATGCAACAGCTACTTTTGTAATCCTTTTGAAAATGAGGGAAATGAAAACAGTAAAAGTGCTGTTTAACACAGACTAAAATTACCAAAAATATACCGCGGGGTGGAGCAGTTGGTAGCTCGTTGGGCTCATAACCCAAAGGTCACTGGTTCGAGTCCAGTCCCCGCTACCATCAACCCTTCAAGGAAGCCACTAAAGGCCGATTTGAAGGGTTTTTTTGTGCCTTCCGTAAACCAACCGTAAACGAGAAATATTCTGAGAAAAGGTGAGGAGTGTAGGCCGTAAACAGCCGTAAAAAAAGAGTGTTATAATTGGAAAGGTGACATGAATGACAGGTGTCACCAATGTCACTTGTAACTAAAGATCAATACATTATAGTTAAGTTAAAAGTAATTATCCTTGAGAGGATATATTTATTCAAGCCTGAAGACTATTAGGGAAATTTGGAAGCTCATTTATTAGGCAAAAAATAATGCCATAAGAGGAGTCAAAATCATATTTATCGGAGATAAATTCATCTTCATCTAAAGTTAAATGATTAGGCAATTCCCAACCTCGGCCATGTGCTATCCAATTTCTATATTCCAAGAGGTTTTTAAATTGGTTATAAGTAACTGGATTATTAGGATGAACATATAATTTAAAAACATTAATTAAATCTTGAAACATTAAATGTTTATCCCCACGAATTTTTGATGGTGACACCTCGTTTCGCAAAAGAGTTCCAAGAGGACTGTTTCTTTTTAAGATATTCTTAAAGTAATAAACACATCGAGCTTCAAAAGATGATATCATTTCAAATGCATACTTTCGATTAATTTCTATTGCAAGTTTTCGATAGATTGATTCAATTTCAGAAACTTGTGAATACCTTATATAATTGCCAGCAGATGGAATGTTACGTCCCTTTTCTACTATCTTTTTATAATAAATAAATCGAATCTTTAATTTATCTAAAACAAAATTGAATTCATTAGCAATTTCTTCAAATGGCCTAATATAGGTTGAATTGGCTATCATAGATTCTCTTGGAATAAAACATTTACATTTTCTACATTGAAATCCACAAGGTTTCTCGCACCACCAAATCCTTTAACAATTTTCCATACATTCCATTCAGGCATAATTAATTTGAATGTATCAAAAGAAAGAATCATATCAACCCTACCATATGCCCCTAATATTATTGATCCAATGGGATTGAAAGTTATTTCAATATTATTCGCTTTTAAGTAGTAACGAGATAAATTATAGGTACCTAGATAGTCCTCAGTTATTTGGATTTCTTTTTTCTTTTTTTGAATTTCAAATCCTGCTTCTTCAAAATTAGACACAATAATCTCATCAACTAACTTATAAAGATGCTCTACAGAATTAATCCATTTTTCCTTCCTCTCATCCCAATTTACTGATTTTGTCTTATCCTTAGTGTCAGTCTTTTTTTTATCTTCTAAGAATTCTTTAAACGATTTAAAATGTTTCTTCTTAGTCATAATATATTTCTTCTTCTTTTACCATATTCAATTGTTGAATTGGAGGTTGTTAAAGATAGATGGTTCATATGGTTTAACCAATGAAGATTGATGCCGAAATAAAATTATCTTTTGTCCATATTTTTCTAGATCAGCTTATTTTTTGGTGGTTATCCAAAATTTACCCATCACTTTCAGATGTTTTTATGACTTCTTTTGGAAGAAAGTGATATATGTCACCGGTGTCAACTGTCACTCTTGGCCTTCCTTTAATTCAAGCCTATTTCTGGCCTTCTAGTATTCAAGAAATTGCTCGAGTGCAAGGAAGATATATCGTCTGGCTCCGGAAATATACTTAAGTATTAGGATCCAATTTTGGAAGCTATGCTGGGTGGATTAGAAGTGTTTTGACTAACGAAAAACGATAGTCCTAGCAAGTGTTGAAAAAATAATGTAAACTGATAGAAATGAAATAATGATAGATATCGCTTTGTTTTAGTAAATACAGAGTTTGTTTGAAGATAAAAGATATATTAAAATCAGAGAATGGTATTATCATTCTAAATAACTGATAAAGTCAGTTTAATCTTTATGAATGTATAAATAATTCATTATCACAGGTTTTTAACCTCCCCTTTCAATTTTAAATTGTTCCATGATGTTCTCAGCATTGATGGAGGACCTTTCTATTTCTATACTTAACATTTTAAACTTGGTAAAATGGTTAAATAATATTCCAAGAATTAATACGGCTATACTTGCTGTAAATAGGAATATTAATAAGGCATCGGAGACAGGAGTAAAATAAGCAGATGAAAGTGCTCTTTTATCAAGAGAACTTTTATGATGATTAATTAAAAGACTATCAATACCGTTCGCTTTGAAAAATGATTCAATATCAGCGACTAACATTTCTTTTGAAAAGAAAACCCTTTCTGAATAGTCGTTTTCAAATTTTATTTTTAATTCTTTAGAAGGAATAATGCTTGAAAGATGCTGTACATTGGCTTTTAATCCAGTAAGGTTTGGTTTCCCAAATATCATCAGACAAATGCTAATAACAAGTAAGGTCAAACTAACACTTATTAAAAGTCTTTTATTTAATAACATTTCCCTAACCCACTTTCTTTTATTATGCCTAATTTTGGTTTGTGCTATCATGGCACTTTTGTGTAAAATGGATTTGTCGCTGACTTTTCCGAAATGTCTACTCGCTTTTGATAAATACTCTCCATCGTTTACATTTTTAGAGAATTCAAACTTTTTGATTAGGATCCAACCCATCGAATAGTTTAGGCTGGAAATGTCTAATTCATCTAAATTACGTGACAACTTCTGATCCTTCGGGTTTCTTAATAATCTCTGGCAAATAGAAAAAGCCTGTTCAAAGTCATCCAAACACTCCTCATCATCAGAGTTGAAAAGATCCTCTCCTCGTTGTTTTAGCAATTCTATCATAAGTAATAAACCGCTTACTAAGTTATAATTGGAATTGTCTAGAACTCTTTCAATGATCAATATCGCTTCTTCATTTTCACCCATTTCTTGATGTACATGAGCTAACATTACCAATGTCATAAATCTTCCTTTAGATAGATTTTTGGCCTCTCTTAAATACCTAATACTTTGGTCATATTTCTTTAGCTTGAAACAAATTTCACCAGCAAGCATGAGGTGGTCTTCATGGTTCTCATCAAACTCGTTGCTCTCAACTAAGACTTTATAGCTTTCATCGAATTTACCCAACAGAAGTAACAGTTGAGCTTGCTCCGAAATAACATCTGCATCTTCATTGGATTCAATTTGTATAGCTTCAAAAGCTTTTTGGGCATACTTTCTCCCTAACTCATTATAATGAAAATACTCGCTTGAATTCACAATGGATTTATCACGTTTATTGAAATAGATTATTGACAAGTCAGTCATTGTACCATAATCTGGTGAAATTTTTAGTCTTTCAAGGTACATTTCTATGGCATTATCAAAGTCATTGAGATTAAATTGAAAGTTTTCTCCCTTTATTCTCAAAATTTCTGCGGTTACCGGTTGTTTAGCAGAGTAATAGTTAATGTTTCTTGCGAAATTTTTAGCTGTTGAAAACTGGCCTAAGTTGAAATATGCTACTGATAGATTATAATGTGCATCAAATACATTTTTATCAACATTGATTACTCTGGTTAGATATTTAATAGATAGTGTATAATCAAGATGCCCTCTGGTACCATATAGAGTACCTAAGTTGTAAAGTAATTTATAATCATTCTCATCGATTTCTAACCCACTCGTAAATAATGCTATTGCTTCATCAATAAAATGAGCATAGTATAGAATTGATCCACCTCGCCTATAAGACAACAAGGAATTTTCCTTATTGGCCTCGTTAATAACCCTATTGACTAAGACCAATTTATTATTGGTTTGTTTAATTAAGGTTGCAATTTTCTGAACCGTGTCGGCCTCTTCCTCTGTTAATGCGCTTTTTAGGTCAGACAGGAATTTCTTTAAGTCAAGGCATGTCATTTCTTCAGATATAATTTAGAACTTGTATTTACTCGTTTTTAATTTTGTCACTGCCTAGTAAAAATATTAAAGGCAGTAATAATTGATATTGCTATCTCTTTATCGCCATTATTTTCTAAAAGGTCATTGACTCCAATATTTAGACCTCCAAGAGGCGTGAAATTGGTGTCAGTTTTTAAGAAATATATTCCACAGCCTACATTGTGTTGTGAATCATCATCTACAGAGGAATCAATGTTTCTATAGTATCCCAGAATAACTATTCGATTGAAAATTTCTGTAATAAGTAGAAGGTCAATCTTGGCTTGGAATTTTCCACTTTCTTTGTATTTTCC
>CAYGNU010000254.1:0-6626 GCA_964351175.1 uncultured Roseivirgaceae bacterium
ATCTAGTGATATGCCCATTTTTAAAAGTACCCACATCGGAGATAGAAAAAGGGCATGAACCTCCTCATGCCCTTTTGAAAGAACAATTTTATCTAAAGATGAAAAGGGTATTGGAATATAAAAGTTAGACGTGCTTTTAAATCCTCTTAATAATATTCCTCTATCAAAAAGTTCGAATATGCCTTTGGCATCATGAGGTATTTGATCATCACTATCCTTGAATTTAATATCTTTAATAAAGTAAGAAGTGCTCCCCTTGATTTTAGATTTTTTAGAATCTCCAAGAAGGGCTTCTATTTTTCGAGAACTATTTTTTCCTTGTAAGTAAGTGATATCTTTCACAGAGGTAATATTATTTTATTTGAAGATGGATATGGTCATCGTGCCGAACAGCTTGACATCCATGAAATCTAATTTTGTCTTCAGAAGCTAGCCCCCAACGTTGTTTTAAGTGAGGCTCTATGAAAACCTTAGAAGTTGAGTTATTTATTGCCAGCAATCTAATCAGCTTTGAGGTTCTTTCGCTATCGACAGTGTAATTTTCTTCATTCCATTTAGGCACTAGATAGGTTAAAAATCCATACTGCCAATATCCTTTATTATTGCATTGTTCAGGATAATTTTCTTCATTTTCTTTTGGTGAATCATAGATACCATAACCTATAAATGAGGGCACTTCATTAGTATTCCGTTGAGATGCTTTATCATTATAATAAAAAGCCAGATCAACTTTTTTACCATCATTATGACTTAAGTGCGGAATAAGAGGAAACCCATTAATGAAAGGAAAACTTGCATCCAGATAATTGGTTTTCGTGCCTTTAAATTCTTCACTCATTTTGTTGGAAGCTTCAATTAGATTTTCTTTTAATTCAAGTCTTACATAATGCCTGTTAAAGAGACAGGTCATAATATTTAGAGGCTGAAGATTTCCTGATAATGGCAGAGCCGCTCGACCAAAAATGGGAGCTACAATCGGCATAATCAGTAGTGAGATTACTAAATAAAGACCAATAAAAATCAAAGACGTTTTGCCAATACCATATTTCAATTGTTTGGTGATTATGAAAGAGATTAGATAAATTATTCCTCCAACCTGAGTTATTAAGGTAAGTAAAAAGAAAACGAGCGTCTGGATCGTGATTTTTACTAATTTCATTCCCTTTCTCCCCTTATCAATTCCATCACCTCTCCATTTTCATTGATGCCTATTACCGAAATGATACTTTTATCATTTTCAGCGGATTTATATTCATAATATTTGCTGGTATCATCATCAAAGTAATCAGTCGTCCAGATACTAGTATTATTATCAGATTTTTCCGGTGTTATCTCAATTACATTATAGTCACGGGTTTGGCTGTATTGGGGCTCTAATATTTTGATGTCTTTACTTTTAATGTCATTAGAAGGCGCAAAACCTTTTTTGGTAATAAATTGAATTACCCCATCTGGGGCAAACGGAAAAATGGCGGCATCAGGTCCTGGTCGATAGACCTTAACTTCGTCAATTTCTTCTATTGTAAGAAAATTGAGATTAAACATGTTGTCTCCCATCCTTGTATTATTCAGATAAAAGATAACCCCATACCCACTAGAAAATGTCTGCGGAGCCCGAAGAAGAACCTGTCCGGTTGTCCGGTTCCATGAATAAATTGATGTTACCTGCTGAATGATGGGTAATATTCCCAATTGGCCACCACCACTTGAGAATTGTAATTTTTCGCCATCAACGGTTTTTACTCTATCAAGCTTTGTGCGCCTTTCCTCAATATCCGCATTGTATGTGTCTCCTTTTTTGACCACATTATCTAGAACAATCGCATCCGAAAAATCGACTAGCGAATCAAAATCACTTTCGATATGAAAATTACTTTTTGTTTGCCAAATGATAGGATCAAATTCATAGTGAAGGTCAGGGGATTTCCTCTCAATAGTAAAGTTTACCGTTTTATTTTTCTTTATACCACTGGCACTCAATATCAAGGTGGCCTTAGGATTATTATCTACCTCCAAAAATTTAAATTTGCCTTGCTCATCGGTTTGTTCAAACCAAGATTTAATACCATCATTCTGACTATATAGCACTATACTCTTTTTTTGAACAGGCTCACCATTTTCATAGCGAGCAACACCTGAAAGTTTATCGAAGCCAAGCGTAAAATCATTGACAGGAGGTGCAGGTTTAGCACCTTGCTCAAACCAGTTGTATTTATTATGATGCAAGGTGTTTAATAGGTTATCAACATTACCATCCATAAAACTAGTTTTAGCGTCATCCAACTCACTAAATAGCAGCATATATTCTTTCAAGGAATAGGAGTAGTCACTATTGATAGTTTTTTCGTTTTGCACGGAGATATTAACATTAACTGCGGAAGAGGAATTAGCTACATTCAACTTTTCAATGCCCCCATTTGAAGTTGTTGTTGCACTGATTTGTTGATTTTTTTTCTCAATTAACCTTAATGATTTACCTAAAACTTTACCCTCACCATTTAGTAAATAGAAATGCAGAATACCTTCGGGCAATTCTTGAATGTCAATTACTTCAGTAAAGTCATTTTTGAAATTGATTAATGATATGAACTCAGATTTGCCTCGAATTTGACCCAATAAAAATATATTTTTAACGGTATCATTGTTTGAATATAGGTTTACAATAAGGTTGTTGTCTTTTTTTCTCAATATGTAATTAGTACCCTTTTCTGCCGGTAGGGGAATTGAAAATGGCTGGTCATAATTATTGAATTTAATTTTTAAAGGCCTATTTCTATAGGGTATAATGTTAAGTTCTCCAATGCCATTATGGTCAGTCTGAATACTATCTATTAACCTATCTTCCTCATCTAACAAAATACCTTTACTCATAATTGGCAGTCCAGCGGAGGTCTTTAAGGTATACAGTAATTTACCAGGAAGACCTTCAATAAAATTGCCTGTTTCTTTCTTCCACCAAATATGAAGCTTAGTATCCTGTTCAAGGATGTCATGGTATAAAGTGTTAATTCCCAGGTACCTACACCTAAGTGTTATGAAGGAAGATTGGTTGTTTAGATTTATTTGTGCTTGTCCGCCTTTTACTGTTTTTATTAAATGCTTTTGAACGTTCCCTTTTTTATCTAAAACCTTCACATTAACTGAAAGATCATCTATGCCACCACCAGTTTGAACAGATATTGCCTGTATATTTAGCAGGTTTTTATCCCTCATTATTTCGAACATCACATTGTTGCTCACTTTTTCTTCAATCTTAATGTATTTTTTGAAGAAGGAGTTTTGATTCTTGGTTTGTATATTAAGTGTTGAATATGCCATTAATTGGTAAATACCAGCATTTAAAGTATCCGATAAAATGATATCGCCATTTGTGAAACCACCATAATTCGGAATTGTTGATTCGGCTACAACATTACTTTTCAAATCAATTAACTTAACATAGATTGATTGACTAATGATGCTGTTTTTGTGGGTATAATAGTCAATCAAAAATGCGCTAAACCACAGGTTTTCACCAGGATGATAAAGGTCTTTGTTTGTTTTGATAAACAGTTTTTCATCAGGGTGAGAAGCATTAAAGTTTGCGAATTTTTCAACAAACCGAGTCGCAGACTGCTCTAACTCTATTCTGTCTAGCTGTTGGCCGAAACCAAAGATTTGGATTGAGAAAAATAAAATACAAAAAAACGTTAATCTCATTATGTCAGATGATGATACTTATGTGAATAATTGCTGTTTAAGATAACTATTTGCTCATTAAAAAGTTATAGTTTCTGTTTTTTCAATCCTAAAGTTTTATGAGAGGGTATTTTAGGTATTATTTTGTGTACTAATTTTCTAGATTCTTTGATAAAACAGCAATTATTCATTCCTAGCAGCCTTTATTTTAGACTTTTTATCAGCTTCTATTGCGAAAAGTATAAAGCTGCTAAAAATAGAGAGGGTTGCTATTGACATCAACAGTGCCCATAGTTTGTTGTTAGGGTAAACTGCTAATCCACGAGGTATTGTTACACTGGTTTTTTTGCCGGTATCCAATAGTGTTTCTCTTAGTTTTATCAGAACGTTAGTTTTCTCTAGCGCACTTTCTGATTGCAAACTTTGTAGTTCATGTTGACTCGCTTTCAGATTTTTATACCAAAAATCAATATCTTCATCAGGTGTTTTATACATAATGGAAGTATATCCACTAGTCATATTATTGGCCTCTAAATAATCAATCACCTTCACCAATTCAGCATTCGCAAGGTCGATAGTATTGGCATCAGCCGCTCTTTTTAAATACCCAGAAACGTTTTGCTTCAATTCTATTTTTTTTGAAATACGTATTCCAAAAAGAGTAATTGATATTAAAATCAAAATGACACCTAGCATGTTCTTCATAGCAATTCAACTTTTAATTTTTGTAAACGAGCTGCCTTAACCAATTGATCGCGTTAATAGCTAGCTGACAAGACAAAATCTTTTATTATAAATCGTTAGTAACATTTTTGTCTGGTTTATTACTGAAGAGCAATTAAAATTGGAAAAGTGGATATTGACAGCATTCAACTGTTCAACCTCTCTATTTATCCACATAACAATTAAGGGTCTGTGAGCCACATAGCGAGGGCCAAGCTTTTGATTAACTAGAAACTTGATCTATAAACTCATCTACATCTTTTTTATTTTTTGGTGAGATAACCCAATCTTTCACCCATCAAGATATGTTTATACGAATTGCCATCTTGTTGCATTGGTGCGTCTAAATTGAAGGTCACATTTTCCTGAAAGACCATAATAAAATCTGAACCACCAAAAGCGAAGTTACCAAGCATATCACCCTTCTTAACTTGGGCTCCTGGTATAACATTTTCTTCAAAATTTACTGATCCAACGGCTACCATTCCTATAGGGAGTAATGCTACCATGCCATACTCTTCAGTCTCTAAAATCACACAGCCTCTTGTTTCAATAGACTGCCATCCTGTTTTTGCCGCTGGATTAAATGCATAACGCCCATTTTCGGCATCCCACCATAATTGCCCTCCTGTGGGGTTGATCCCTTGAATTATTCGAGCTTCTTTTACTGTTCCACCTACAGGAAAATGATATCTATGGTAATCGTTGACATTTAAAAAGGAGTGGGTGAATGTGCCATTCGCAAAGGCATCTTTATATTCACTATCATCGCCAATTAAATTTGATATTGAATTTAAAGTAGCAGACTTAACAGCAACTCCATTTTCAACAATCAAGTTTGAATTGCTATCAATTGCCCATATACCTTGAGGTTCGGAATCGGCAAATGAGACGACCACTGAATCAACATTTGGTGATGCAATCGGACGCATATCAGGAGATTTCAGATATCTGGCAAAGAATTCGTTAAAGGTCGTCCAATTGGATGCGTCTTCATACCATCCATTCTGAAGACCAAAATTGGGATCCTTTAAGGCCATTTGGTAATATTCCTCATTCCAAGAAGCTTTTGTGTCAAGGAAACTACCCCATGACTTGCTGAAGGAAATGAGCCAAGATGCAAAGGGATCAGCATACTGTAATGAATTATTGACCAACCCTTTGCCCTCTAATTCTGGGAGGGGTTGATCAATCAGAAAATAGAAAGCACACAAACTCTGAAATATATTGTCAAATATTTCCGGATACTCTTCCTTGTTTAATAATGCCCAAGGCATGGCCGTTTCAGACCAAGATATAAACTCATAGTATTCTTCCAGATTTTGGGCAGGATTTGTGTTTCGATCAGGATTGATTTGACGAGCTTTTTCAATTGATGTGGTAAGCATCAATTTTAGCTCTGGGTCATTTTCTACCAGTGTTATTAATTCTTTTGTTGCTTTACCATACTCAGCCTGCTCTTGATCATTATTGCAGGCAAGTAGCAAAATTAAAGAGGAAGCCAATAGGAGGGATTGGGATAGTTTCATTTTTCAGTTGGTTTGAGTTGATCGTAACGTTAATGTATAATGCAAGTGCACACACTTGCATTGAAGTAGTAAAATAGTGAATTCCGCTGATGCTTCCAAAGTATCAAAACCCAGTTAATTTAGCTACATATATAATGCTGTATCATTATTCTAATGCTACAAAGAGTTGAGATTTTATTTTCCATATTCCTGATTCTTTGGTCCACATGGCGGAGTAATTTCCCCCAACTACATGCCGAGGACCTTTTTCTGGGTCATATCCATTCCAGCTTCCGTTTTCCCAAGCCAACATTGTTTTATCATTCACAATAATCTCTTTTGGCGTACGAACCCAATACATTTTACTGTCTCCACCAGCTAAAATATATTCCTCCAAAGCTCTTTTTCCGGACATCAAAACACCACTTCCTGTTGTAGTTAACACATCGTCTGTCAAATATGAAAGCACTGTTGTAATGTCATATGACTTTAGCGCTAAGTTTGAAGAATTTCTAATGGCTAATATCTGTTCTTTGTCAGTTTGAGAAAATAATTCTTGTGAGAATATTAAAATTGCCACTACTACAAAAAACAGGTGTTTTGTATGTTTCATTGAACTGGTTTTAAATCATTGGTGATTGAATATTTTTTTGGTGCTGCAGAACGACCCCTGTATGGCCCGTATGCCACCAGAAGCAAATTAAAGATGAAACTAGT
>CAYGNU010000255.1:0-6615 GCA_964351175.1 uncultured Roseivirgaceae bacterium
TGGCTCAACTAGGAAAGGTTGGATTTTCACAATCTTATTCTTATTTCACTTGGCGAAACTCCAAACATGAACTTGTCGAGTATCTTACTGAATTGTCTCAAACTGAGTTAAAAGAGTATTTTAGACCAAATTTTTGGCCTAATACTCCAGACATCAACCCCTATCAATTGCAAACGGGGAACGAAAATATCTTCATATCAAGATATATACTGGCTGCTACCATGAGTTCAAATATAGGTATCTATGGCCCTGTTTACGAACAAATGATTCATGAGGCAATTATAGGAAAAGAGGAATATTTTAACTCGGAAAAATATGAGATCAAGAATTATGACTGGAAGAAGAAAAATAAGCTAAAAGGGATCATAACAGCGGTAAATAAAATACGTCATGAACAGACTGCACTGCAAGACACGAACAACATTCAATTTTGCTCAATAGATAACGACAATATAATTGCTTACCTTAAGATCAGTGCTGACGATAAGAACCGTATATTAACGGTTATAAATCTTGACCCTTATAGCCGACAGTCCGGATGGGTACAAGTGCCGCTTCAGCAATTAAGCATAAATGAAGGAGCAAGATTTATTGTCAAGGACTTGGTAGCTGAAACAGCTTACACATGGGACAAGGAATGGAATTATGTGGAGTTGGGAAATAATGGTTTGCCGTTTCACATTTTCAAAATAGAAGCTTAAAAAAATATGGCCGATCTTCTTACTACAAGTAAAAAATGGAATAAAATATTTGATGATGCCGATTTTATCAATCTGCTCACAGCCCAACTTTCAAAATACATGCATACCACTCGATGGTATGCAGCCAAGTCGGAAGAGGCTAAGAACTATCGGATAAGTCAAAAAACGGTATTAGCAGGTGATAAAGGAACTTCGGCACACGCGGTCACCATTGAAGTTAATTTTGCCGCTGGTTTTACAGAATATTACTTTATGACACTGGCCTTTTACTCCGGACAAGACATAGATAGCAAAGGAGTGGTTTGTAATGCCTCTATTGGAGGCATAAAAGGACAGGTAATTGACGCCCTTTTCTCGGAAGACTTTAGAAAATTTCTATTCTTACAGATTACCAAACAAAATAAGTTCGATGATGCAGAAAGTGTTCTAGCCTTTGAGAAAGGTAAAATGTTAAGATCAGCAACGGAATATGAAAGTTCACGACTTTTAGGTGTTGATCAGAGTAACACCTCCATTGAATATAATGGCAAATACTATTTAAAAATCTTTAGAAGGCTTTTTCAAGATATTAACCCTGATCAAGAATTAACCAAATATTTATCTGATGATGCTGGTTATAAAAATGCCCCGAGTTATGCTGGAAGTATAAGCTGGAAGAAGAAAGGGTTTTCTGTAGTTTCACTTGGCCTCATGCAGGGCAAGATTGAAAATGTTGGCGAGGCTTGGTCTTTGATGACTGATGATGTTAGAGCTTATTTTGATCGAATTGAAAGTACCAACGTCTCTGTTAAGGATATTGAAAATATACCACTTTTTGAGAGAAGAAAAATCAAAGACCTAGATGATGAGATAGTTCATCTGATTGGGTTCCAAACATTGAAAAATGTTCAGAAAATGGCTTCCAGAATTGCTGAAATGCACATAGCACTTTTTAAGAACCGATATGATACTGCTTTTAATCCTATAGAATTTAACTCAGATTACTCCGTTTGGCTGAAGAATAGAATCATCTATCAATTTAATGCCCGACACATCCTAGTAGAGCAGAACATTGATAAACTAAATGGCCTTGCTAAAGAATATGCTAACTTCTTTCTAGAGTCACGGGATATCATTAGCTCTAAATTTCTAGAGTTTGAAGAACACCTTCTAAATAGCCAAAGAATTCGGATCCATGGTGACCTTCACCTTGGCCAAATATTAGTGACTGAAAAAGGGGACTTTTATATTATTGATTTTGAAGGGGAGCCTGAAAGTACAATCCGCGATAGGAAGGTTAAACAGACACCACTTAAAGATGTAGCCGGAGTATTAAGGTCTTTCCATTATGCTGTTTACGCGGTTATTTTTGACAAAGCATTCAAGTCAAGTCTTTCAGAAAAAGACTTATTTGAAGCAGGCGAAAAATATTATCACTGCATTTTATCAATCTTCTTAAGAACATATTTGGATACGGCCATGTCTAGTAACATGGATGTGGGCTATTATCCTGAAATCGTATACTTATTAAAATATCACCTCCTTGAAAAAGCAATCTACGAAATAGGTTACGAGCTTAAATCTCGTCCTGACTGGGTTATCATTCCTTTGACCGGAGTAAAACAAATATTAGACAATAAATAAAACTACTGTGCCAAAATTTCAAGAATTTATACAACCTCACTCCCTATTTACTGATTTTGATATCAATTTATTTAGAGGTGGAAAGCATTTCAAACTTTATGAAAAATTAGGAGCTCATTGCATTAAAGTGGGCAAAACTGAGGGAACCTATTTTGCGGTTTGGGCACCTAATGCCAAGGAGGTAAGTGTCATTGGAGATTTCAACTATTGGAATGGAGATGGCTATGAGCTTAACTCCCGCTGGGACTCATCGGGCATATGGGAGGCTTTTATCCCTGGAGTAAAAATTGGAGATGCTTACAAATACAAAATCGTTTCTAATGAAAATGGTCGAGTACTAGAAAAAGGAGATCCCTTCGCCTTTAAGTGGGAGACTCCACCAAAAACCGCCTCCATTGTTTGGGATTTAAAGCATACGTGGAAGGACAAAAAATGGATGACTTCTAGGAAAAAGAACAATGCCATTGATAGCCCATATTCAGTTTATGAAGTACATATGGGTTCATGGAAAAGAGATCATGAGCACCTTTCCCTTTCCTACAAAGCCTTAGCAGATGAGCTAGTAAAATATGTAAAAGAGCTTGGGTATACCCATGTAGAATTCATGCCTGTCATGGAACACCCTTTCTTTGGATCATGGGGTTATCAGGTCACTGGATATTTTGCGCCTACCTCTAGATATGGTGATCCGCAGGAGTTTATGGAGTTGGTAGAAAGTTTTCACAATGCAGGTATTGGCGTCATTTTGGATTGGGTTCCATCACACTTTCCTGGTGATGCGCATGGTTTATATGAATTTGATGGTACGCACCTTTACGAGCATGCTGATCCACGAAAAGGCTATCATCCTGATTGGAGTAGCTACATATTTAACTATGGTAGAAATGAAGTTAGAAGCTTCCTGATAAGTAATGCTTTATTTTGGCTCGATCTCTATCATGCCGATGGTTTAAGAGTTGACGCTGTAGCTTCCATGCTATATTTGGATTACTCAAGAAAAGAAGGTGAATGGATTCCTAATGAACATGGCGGCAGAGAAAATTTAGAAGCCATCTCATTCATGAAAGAGCTGAATGAGAATGTATATAAAGAATTTCCAGATGTTCAGACCATTGCTGAAGAATCAACCTCCTTTCCTATGGTGAGCAAACCTACTTTTGTTGGTGGGCTGGGTTTTGGAATGAAATGGATGATGGGCTGGATGAATGACGTCTTGGATTATTTCCAAAAAGATTCATTTTATCGTCAGTATCATCAAAATGATATCACTTTCAGTTTGGCTTATGCCTTTACAGAAAACTTTATGCTACCACTCTCTCATGATGAGGTGGTTCATGGAAAAGGGCCATTAATAGGAAGAATGCCCGGTGATGAATGGCAAAGATTTGCTAACCTAAGATTACTTTATGGCTGGATGTTTACTCACCCTGGCACAAAACTCCTTTTCATGGGAGGAGAAATAGGCCAAACGTCTGAGTGGAAACATGATAATTCTCTAGAGTGGCACCTACTTGACCATGCACCGCATAAGGGTATAAAAGCGATGGTGACAGGAATAAATAAGCTATATACCTCTGAGCCAGCGATGTATGAGCTAGGATTTAGTAGCGATGGATTTGAATGGATAGAACTTAATGATTCGCAGAATTCAGTCCTTAGCTACATGAGAAAAGGAACAAAAGAAAAAGATACTTTGATAATAGTGGCTAATTTTACCCCTGTGGTTAGGGAAAACTATCGCGTTGGTGTTAGTAAGTCTGGAACTTGGACGGAAATATTTAATTCTGACGCTTCAGAATATGGAGGTAGTGGATTACTCAACAAAAAAGCCCTCAAAACTTCTAAAACCCCTTATCACGGAAGAGACCATTCTTTAGTAGTAAATATCCCTCCGTTGGGTATTTCTGTATTAAAGAAGGTAGTTGCAACTAAGAAAAAATAAATGGACAATAAGTTTCTTTGCATACATGGGCACTTTTATCAGCCCCCAAGAGAAAATGCATGGTTAGAAGAGATTGAGATTCAGCCTTCAGCCCACCCTTATCATGATTGGAATGAAAGAATAAATGAAGAGAGCTATGGCTCCAATACACATTCCAGAATTCTAAATGAGGAATTTAAGATCATTGATATTGTAAGCAATTACTCAAAGATCAGTTTCAACTTCGGCCCAACATTGCTTTCATGGATGGAGCAAAATGCACCAGATACTCATGAGGCTATTATTGAGGCAGATAAAGAGAGCATTAAAAACTTCAATGGGCATGGTTCGGCCATGGCTCAGGTGTATAACCACATCATTATGCCCTTGGCTAATAGAAGGGATAAGGAAACTCAAATCAAATGGGGCCTCTTCGACTTCAAAAAGCGATATGGAAGGGCCGCTGAAGGAATATGGCTGGCTGAATCAGCAGTAGATACTGAAACCCTTGAAATATGTGCTGATAATGGTATAAAGTTAACTGTTTTAGCCCCCTCACAAGCCAAAAGGTTTAGAAAAATTGGTGATGAGCAATGGATAAATGGCATTAATAGTAATTTCCATTATACCTATAATCTGCCTTCTGGAAAGAAAATTATACTTTTCTTTTATGATGGTGATCGCTCGCAAGGGGTAGCATTCAAAGGACTTCTTGAAAATGGAAAAGCTTTTGCAGATGATTTAATTTCTGGTTTTCAACCAACCGATGAACCTCAGTTAGTGCACATTGCAACAGATGGAGAAAGCTATGGCCATCACCATAAAAATGGTGACATGGCGTTGGCTTATGCCATCCGATATATAGAAAATAACAACTTAGCTCGAATCACCAACTATTCTGAATACATGCATACCGTTGAAGCGGTTTATGAAGCGGAGATTCATGAGAATAGTTCTTGGTCTTGCGCACATGGTGTTGAAAGATGGAAAAGTGACTGCGGCTGCCATACTGGTGGTATGGAAGGCTGGAATCAAGCCTGGCGTGCTCCATTGAGAGACGCACTAAATAATTTAAGAGAGCAACTGATCAAGGTTTTCGAAAAAGAAATGAAGACTTTGATGTCAAAACCTTGGGAAGCTAGAGACGCTTACATTGAGGTCATGCTCAATCGAACCAAAGCTAATATTGAAAATTTCATTTCTAAGTACGCAATACAAGGTCTATCTGAAGTTCAAAAGACCAAGACTATTAGGTTATTAGAAATGCAGCGTCATGCTCAACTTATGTTTACTAGTTGCGGCTGGTTCTTTAATGAGCTTTCAGGTATTGAAACAGTTCAGATTCTTCAATATGCTGCCAGAGCAATACAACTAGCTGAAAGCGAATCGAATGCTAAATTAGAAACTGGATTTTTAAAGGATCTTGATAAGGCGAAAAGTAATATACCAGAAATGGGATCTGGAAAAGATCTTTATGAAAAATACATATCACCTTACAAACTAACATTGACACAGGTGGGTATGCATTATGCAGTTGCCTCCTTGTTTGCTAATGATCCCAAAACACTGACTGTACTAAACTACGATTGCCAAAGTATTAAATATGAGCGACTTAATGCAGGTATCCAGAAATTAGCCATTGGATCTACAAGTGTAAGTTCGAAAGTTACCTTATCACAAAAGGAGTTTAGCTTTGTAGTTCTTTATTTAGGCCAGCATCATTTAATTGGTGGAACAACTAAAGCCCTTAATGACGAAGAGTTTGAAAAAATATCCTTCGAGCTTACTACTGCTTTTGGGAAAAGTAATATCGCTCGCGTGACTGACCTGATTAAAGAACATTTCAAAGAACACAATTTTTCGTTCTTCCATATGTTCAAAGATGAGCAGCTCAAGCTTGTTAATCAGTTCTTAAACCAGAGTGAAGATCAGGCTTATGAGTCTTATCGCAAGATTTATGATGTTAATTACAATATCATCAATGTAATGGCTCACGAAAACCTCGGTATTCCAGACATATTAAGGAAGAACCTTGAAATGGTGATTAACATAGAGTTGAAGGATAACTTAATGACCAGTCAATTTGACCTTGGGAAGATGAAAGATCTGGTTCATGAGGTAAATAAATGGAATGTAAAACTTGATGAGGACATCCTTAATAAAGCGCTTCAAAAATTATTAGACAAATTGCTAGACACTTTCGAAAAGGAGCCTGTGAAAACCGATCCATTGAAAAATGTGCTTGCTATTTTGAAGCTTGCCAATCAGATTAACTTAAACCCTAATTTAATCAATGTTCAGAATAGCATTTTCATTCTTGCAAAAAGTATTTACTCGAGTAAACTTACTTTAGATAACCAAAAAGCTATC
>CAYGNU010000256.1:0-6613 GCA_964351175.1 uncultured Roseivirgaceae bacterium
TTTTTGAAATTAAATTAATTGCAGGTTAATTTACTGTTGGTATGAAAAGAGTTGGTTTTTTAAAAGGTATGATAGTTTTGATCTTGTCACTATGGACTTCGGTGGCGTTTGCACAAAATTACCAGCTACATACAGTATATATCTATAGTTTTATCAGGTACGTACAATGGCCATCAATTGAAGGAGATTTTGTTATAGGCGTTGTTGGTGATTCTCCAATAATTGAACACTTGAAAAAGATGGCTTCCGCAAAAAAAGCTGGAACAAGAGATATTGTCATAAAGGAATTTGCAAGTAATGCCAATATAACTGCCACAGACATATTATTTGTTTCAAAAGACGCTTCTGACAGCTTCGAAGGTATAAAATCTCAAGTGAATACAGGCAATACATTACTGATTACAGAGACGGAAGGTTTAGGCATGGAAGGTAGTGCTATTAATTTTGTCGAAAGAAATGGTAAATTGGCTTTTGAATTAAATAGACATGCCGTAGAGGAAGCTGGATTAAAAGTTTCTACGGAATTAACGAGACTAGCTATAATAATATAAATCTTTAATTAACGCCTATTAAATAGCAACTATGCGAAAGATGAAATTGAAAATTGGGAACAAGATTTTTGGAGGGTTCCTTGTCCTAATAATATTGTTTGTATTCAATGCAGCGGTAATATTTATTACTGGTAACAGTATAGATACTGTTGTTAAGAAGTCTTCAGATATTATCAGACCAAGTAAGGAAGCTATAAGTGATTTTAAATTGCTTGTTACTCAGTCGAAAATGTTAATAATCAATTGGGTGTATGTCCAAAGTAATGTTGACGATAAAGATGCTTTGAGAGTCTTGCACGAACAGGACTACCCAGCGTTAAAAGAAAGAATTCTTGATTTAGAAAGTTCATGGGAGAATGATAGCCAGCGGTATCTTATGGATACGGTTAGAACAGAGTTTGAGTCCTTGCTTGTTGTTGAGCAGGAGGTAATGGGTCAACTAGTAACATTCGAAAATTATGAAGATCCATTAACTAAACTTTTGGCAGAAGATGCTATAGAAAGTCAGGTAATTCCAATGACAGCTTCTATCATTCGGAAATTAGACGAAGTAGCAAGAATGCAGCAAGAGACAACGCAAGAGTCTGATGATGATCTTATTGCTGCCACCAGCCAATTAAGAAATGTTACCATTATTTTGGGAGTGGTTATCATCATAATAGGTTTAATTTTCGCTTATCTTATCGCAAGATCCATAACTATACCTATTAATTACATTAAAGATATTGTCGTGAAGTTGGGTAAAGGAGAGCTTGTGGATGATCAAGGCAAGCAGTTTAATAATGATGAGATTGGAGAAATGGCCATTGCCATGGATAACCTTATAAAAGGTCTAAGATCAACGACAATATTTGCTGAGAATATCGGTAATGGGAAATATGATTCTGAATTCAAACCATTAAGTGATCATGATGTATTAGGAAATGCATTACTTGAAATGAGAAGTAATCTTTCCAGAGTTGCCGAAGAAGATCAAAAAAGAAACTGGTCAACTGAAGGTCTGGCCAAGTTTGGTGATATTTTGAGACGTAATAATGACAATATCGAGAAGCTCTCTGATGATATAATTAGAAGTCTTGTTACCTATATGGGTTGTAACCAGGGGGGTATCTATATTATTGATGATACAGAAGGCAATGAACCCTATATGTCTTTATTGGCATGTTATGCTTGGGATAAGAAGAAGTACATTGATCAGAAGATCCACAAAGGTGAAGGTCTTGCTGGTCAGGTTTGGCAGGAGATGGACACTATTTACTTAACAGAGGTTCCTGATAATTATATCAAAATAACTTCTGGTCTTGGTGATGCTAATCCTAAAAGCGTTTTAATCGTTCCCTTAAAAGTTAATGAAGAGATTTATGGAGTGGTGGAGATAGCCTCTTTTAGAGTATTTGAAGATTATGAAGTTGAGTTTGTTCAGAAAATAGCTGAAAGTATTGCATCAACAGTTTCTTCTGTGAAGATCAATGCTAAGACTCAGAACTTGCTTGAAGAGTCACAAGAGATGACAGAGCAGATGCGTTCTCAAGAAGAAGAGATGCGTCAGAATATGGAAGAATTACAGGCTACTCAAGAAGAAATGCAAAGAGGTCAAGCTGAGGCGGAAAGTACAATGGAGGCAATTAATTCATCAGTAGCTATGATTGAGTTTGATGCAGAGGGTTATGTAATTAATGCTAACCAAAACTTCCTTGACATAACAGGCTATTATAAAGATGAAATCATAGGTGAGAGTCACAGGCTTTTTGCGAATAAAGAAGATAAGACCTCAGATACATACAAACAGTTTTGGAAAGACCTTATTCAAGGAATTGCAAAATATGGTGAGTTTGAGAGAATAGGAAAGGGAGGTAAAGCCATTCAAATGGTAGAGAGTTATGCTCCGATAAAAAGTAGGGATGGCTCAGTAGGAAAAATAATGATGGTGGCAGTAGATGTATCTAAGTATACTTCTAAAGCTTAGCAACAAAAGAAATTTTTCTTAAAAAAATACTACGAGTTAGAGAAATCTAACTCGTTTTTTGTTGCTTTTACAATTAGAATATCAAGCTCATCTGCTGAGTTAGCTATAAATGGAACACCTAACCTAGTTAATTCTTTCCGGTGATTATCATCAATGTGCTGACCACCACCAAACCCTATAACGTTCATACCGGCTGATAAAGCTGAGGTACAGCCACTAATGCTATCTTCTATAGCTAAACAATTAGAAGGAGACACACCTAAGTTTTTAGCAGCATACAAATAGATATCAGCACTAGGCTTTGGTTTAGAAACCATGGAGGAACTATATCTATGCTCAAAAATTTCTAATAGTCCTGTGGCTGTCAAAGCTTTTTCTATTTGCCACAAATTACTATTGGATACAACGGCTTTAGGTAAATCAACTCTGGCAGCAAGTTCAGGCATACCATCAATTGCTCTTACATCTTCATAGACGCGCTCTTCAACATTTTTGATCAGCATGTCCATGTCAACTCGAGGATCAATAGCCATATCTTCAAAAATGGTCCTAAATGTTTTACCAGTATAGGCTGAAAGGAAGTATTTAATTTCAATTTTTTGACCTAAGCTTTTCAATAGGTTCACCATTACTTCGGCCGAGACAATTTCGGTATCCACGAGCACACCATCGCAGTCAAATATTATTTGTTTAATGCGCATTTATAGTTCTAAATTGATTCTTACAATGATAATGTATTCAACGCTGCAATTATCCATTTTTTGTCTAAATTGCACGATTAGACAATGAAAAGAGCAAGAAAATAAGTGAAGTTTGTAGATTTTGGCCTTGATTCCAAATTGTTGGAAGGTATACAGGCAATAGGATTTGAGGAAGCCACACCCGTTCAGGAACAAGCTATCCCTGTTATATTAGATAAGAAAGATATTATCGCTTCTGCACAAACAGGGACGGGCAAAACTGCAGCCTTTTTGCTACCCGTCATCCATCATATTCTAAATAACCCACATGATGGTAATATCAAGGCACTCGTGGTAGTTCCAACTCGTGAACTCGCTATTCAGATAGACCAACAAATGGAGGGCTTGTCGTACTTTACATCAGTAAGCTCTTTAGCGGTCTATGGAGGAGGTGATGGCTCTTCTTTCGCCAGAGAAAAAGTGGCATTATCTGAAGGTGCGGATATGATTATTGGTACACCAGGTAGGCTTATTGCTCATTTGAATATGGGTTATGTTAAGGTTGATAATCTTAAATACCTTGTGCTTGATGAAGCCGATAGGATGTTGGATATGGGATTTAATGAAGATTTGATGAAGATTGTTTCTTACTTACCTAAGGACAGACAGAATCTGATGTTTTCAGCTACCATGCCACCAAAAATGAGAGAACTTTCGAAAACTATTTTAAAAGATCCAGTACAGATCAATATTTCAGTTTCAAAACCTGCAGAGAGAATTGTGCAGGCTGCTTTTGTCGTTTATGATAGTCAGAAAATAGAATTGGCTAAATACATACTTAGTGCAAAGAAGTTACAAAGTGTAATTGTTTTTTGTAGTACCAAGTCGGCTACAAAACAATTAAATAGAGAATTGAAAAAAATGAACTTCCTTTCTGAAGAAATTCATTCTGATTTGGAGCAGAGCGATCGCGAGAAAGTACTACAAGCATTTAAAAACAAGAAACTGAATATATTGGTTGCTACCGACATCCTTTCTAGAGGCATTGATATTGAAGATATAGAGCTGGTAATTAATTATGATGTTCCTAATGATGGAGAAGATTATATCCATAGGATCGGACGTACAGCCAGAGCAGCCTCCAAAGGAATTGCTTTTACATTTGTTAACGAGAAGGAGCAACGTGACTTTCTTCAAATAGAAGAACTACTTGGTGCTCCTGTTCCTAAAGCCAAAATACCAGAATCATTGGGCGAAGCCCCAGTATACAATCCTTCTAAAGCACGATCAAAGGGTAAGGGAAGATTTAGCAAAAGGAAATAAGACATGTTTTATTATCTATTATCACTAGTTACTTCAAGATTCCAACTTTTACTTATCAGTTCTCCTCCTCCTGTAACACCCTGAATCTTAATTGTGTAGCTGCCAGTTTCATCAGAAGTCCTAAAACTAATTTTGCCTCCCTTATTGGGGTGTAAAATTAGATTTGGATTCCAATAAAGCAATGTTCTAAAGTCTGGAGTTTTTGCGTCTATGTTAGGTATTACATATTTCTTAGGCTCTTGAAAACCAGTAATTGTAAAAATACCATGAGCTCCTTCGTTTAGTTCCGCATAGTTTTTTTCTACAGTATGAATGGCTAGTATTCCTTTAAAACTGACTCCATTCAAGGTATATTGCCCATAGCTCATATCTATGGATTCAACATTTAGAGGATTCATTTGAGCAATTGTATTCGCATCGCTTATTAAAAGCCCATCGATAAAAAGCAAAGGTTGTTCTTTATTGAATTCCATAAAGTAGCCTGACTCTTCATTAATACTTCTCATTCTTATTTCAGCTGCACCATTTCTATTCACGCTTATTCGGACTCCCTCGAGAAGCTCTCTTGATATTTCCTCCATACTTGGTAGAGGAATATAATCCTCTAACCTTATTGAATTGTCAGGTGCTTTTAGAATACTAAAAGAAATTTGCTCATCTTCCTTCTTTTCATGCCCTTCACTGATTCGTGCTATTCCATACATTCTATCAATAGTCATATTTTCTTTCGAATCTCGAACGTAGTCGCTGGCAATGTCAGGATATGTGTTGATACCCTCACTTATAATCGAAGAAGGGGTATGAAAATCAATTTTATAAGTTAATTCTGACAAGCCCATATCTTTGCCTAAGGCTTTTATTATTAGCTTTTTGCTTCCTGTAAATGATGCTATTGAAAAACTAAAGTTTCCATTTTCTTTAAATCGATCAAAGTAGAAATCTTGATGTTCATTATATATTGTAATTCCGTAAACATCACCTTCCTGTATATTTTGATTTACGTTTCCTACTACCTCAAAAAGGCCTTTCTTTTCTATGCGGTGTTTAAACTCTGGTTCAGCATCAGAAAGTATGCTTCTCCATTCAAAAGACTTTATATTATGAGTTATCAGTTTATCATTGATGTCATCACTAAAAGAAGGCTTCAACTGTCTAATATCGGTTCCATTTGTAAGCTCAGTATGCTCTTTGATAGAAGCTGTAAATTCATTTGAAAAATACTTATTAGGTGTTACAGAAACTGAAGTGTAAGCCACATTACTTTGATCCCAGTTTATATCAAAAGTTATATTTGAGCATGTTTCTGATAATGAAGGGCCGGTTATACTCAACTTAGGAAGGCTTTCTTGATTGCCAATTGTATTAAAGAACAACCTGTCATTAAATAAAGTCCATTTATCATTAAAAAGTGTAATGGATATTAGGCCATCAATTAACATGTCGCTTTTAAGACGAGTAAGTATTCCGTTATTTACGAAAGTCCCTTTAATAGAATATAAAAGCTTTCCGTTGTTTTGGATAATTATTAATGCATTTTGACCATTTAACTCGGGACTGCACTCTGCAATAATATTTATATAATCCCCTTTCTTGTCAACGCGAAGGGCAGTTCCCTTTCTGCTAATTTTAGGAAATTCAATTTCCACATGTTTATTACCTCGTTTGAAAATAGCCTTGTAACTATCATCAGCATTAGGTATTAAGCTAAATGCCCCATACCCTAAACTATCACTTGCGATAGAAGTAACAGTATCTGAGTCATTTTTAATCACATGTCCGGTGATTATAGTAGGTATATTAGATCTAAAACCTATTTTAGACAGTTTTTGGTTTAAAATTGTGCCACCTTCAGGAAAAAGTAACACTTTAAAATCTGTTTCTGATAACCCTGTCTTATCTGTTGAGCCCCCAATATTGATTACTTTTTTGAAATAGAGCGATTCATCGAAGTTTCGCATCCAATTTGTGTAGGCACTTATTTGGATTTGACTTACGCCTTCAATATTTGGTATTTCTAGATAACCATTCCCCAGACCATCATCCAGTCTGACCCTAACATTTTGGAGCAGTCGGTTGTCCTGATCTGTTATCAT
>CAYGNU010000257.1:0-6595 GCA_964351175.1 uncultured Roseivirgaceae bacterium
AATGAAATATGATCATAAACCATCGGATAAAGGGGAGATGGTTTTCTTCTGGCATAATGGGTTAGGTCCGGTTAAAAGTGAATGGACGATTAACTTTTTTGTTGTAAAAGGGGAGGGTGGAGTAGTTAACTTTGAAAACAAGGAATACGGTTTAACATTTCCTTTCCCAGTACCAACCGATTCAGAAGGCAAGAATCAGCTAGGAGATTTGAAAATTGTGAGAGTTGCATTTCCGAAATATGTAGATAGATTGCCCTATTTTCATTCGGCTAAGATTGAAATAGGTGGTAAAGAATATAATTTGGAAAAGGCACAGGACATATCTTCTATTGCTTTTGTGACACTTGAAGATAGAATGATCAGAGAGTTTGCTAATTCATTAATAAGACTAGCTGTAAAACAAGCGGCTGAATATGGTGCTCGACAAGAAAACGAAAATTTAGGCGCCTTGCTATCTATTGTAAATGCAATTACGGAAAAAGCAGATACCAGAAACTGGCAGACATTGCCTCATGATATATCTTACGCACGAGTCCCGCTTGAGGATGGTGAGAATAAATTTGAATTAGTAACAGACAGCTACTCTAAAGATAGGTCTGCTTATGATTTTATGGTTGATGGTCGTGCAGGAAAGACAAATTTTCAAGTGTTCACTAGTCTTGAATCATCACCACCTAGTAGTTTATATTAATATTAGAACCAATTATGAAATTAGATATTTTAGCTTTTGCTGCGCACCCTGACGATACTGAATTAGCTTGTGCAGGTATTTTGGCCTCACATATAAAGAAAGGTTATAAAGTTGGTGTTGTTGATCTTACTAGAGGTGAGTTAGGCACAAGAGGTACGCCAGAAATTAGAGATAAAGAAGCTAGAAAATCTGCCGAGTTATTAGGGCTCACAGTAAGAGAGAACTTAGGATTGGAAGATGGTTTTTTTAGAAATAATAAAGAAAATCAGCTAATATTGGTCCAGTCCATTCGAAAATATCAACCAGATATAGTTTTGCTAAATGCTCCTAGTGATAGACATCCAGATCACGGTAGAGCCGCTCAGTTAGAATTAGACTCTTGTTTTGTTTCAGGATTATCTAAAGTAATAGTATCTGATAATGAAGGAGAAATTTTAAAAGAGTGGAGACCAAAATACGTTTACCATTATATTCAGAGCAATTTGTTAATGCCGGATATAATCATTGATGTAAGTGACTCATGGGAATTAAAAATGGAAGCCATTAAGTGTTTTGCATCTCAATTCTATGATCCTAATAGTAAAGAGCCTGAGACATTCATATCTTCACCAGAGTTTATGAAACTCATTGAAGCTAGAGGTAAAGAGTTTGGTCACTCTATAGGTGCTCAGTATGGGGAAGGTTTAATTAAAACCAAAAGTCTGGGTGCCTCTAATCTTTTTGATCTTAAATAATTTATTGAACAGCCTTAACAGTATAACCCTTACTTCTTAGTTGGGCTATTACACCATGTTCATCTGCCAAATGAGACACACCAAGTAGATAAAACGTTGGAGCTTGTTTGCTGTAGCTTTCAATTTTAGGTATCCAAGTACTGTTACGCTCATTGACAAAGTATTTCAGGAAGTTTTCATCATTTTCTATAGGGTGCAAGGTGTACTCTAATGACTGATGAAGATTTCCGTCCTTATAGAAATCAACTAATTTTTTATAATCTTCAATCTGCTTGTCAAAATTGTCTAGCGTATGCTTAAGAGCATTAGTTTGAGATTCAAAAGTCATTTTTTCAAGCATCGCTATTTCCTTTTCTATATTCTCCAAAGAAACGGTTAACAATCCCATAGAATTGGCTCTAGAAGTTAATTCAAGTTCGTAAAACTTAATATTTTCACCTAACGCTAAACGAGTCATTGTGGTGGAAAGCATAACTGGTTTAAATTTCTTATATACCATGTTAAATTTAAACTCAGGCACATTTAATCTATTTGTAAATATAGATTTCAGTTTTGTATAATATTCGTCACCTATAAACTCATCTATAGATTGGTGATGCTCTAAATGAGCAGCTTTATTCATTTCGTGCATTGAATGATGGTCCAAGCCAGTTTCAGTTGCAATAACTTGGCATTTTTTTAAAGCGGCTTCGGCATTAGTAGGGAAGTAGTATTTATCAGCAGGTATGAACTTTAAAATCCCAAAAATATATGATGGTTGCTCTAACCCATTACCTGAAATTTCCCAAAGTAAAGCATTGGTATCAGTCTGAGCTTTTATGGTTTGAGCTGATAATATGAAGGTTAGAGCCGTAAGTATTTTTGCGAGTTTCATAGTGATTTAACTTTTAACTTTGCCAAATTAGAACACGAATTTAGATAAAATTACAATGGATATAAATTTAACAACGCCAGCTTTACTTTTTCCAGCAATTTCTCTTTTATTACTAGCCTATACCAATCGTTTTTTAGCTATTGCAACACTTATCAGAAGCCTTCACCAGAAACATTTAAATAGCCCTGAGCACCCAACGCCTATAATAGGACAAATAGAAAACCTTAGAGCACGATTGTCTCTTATTAAATTAATGCAGGTTTTTGGTGTTTCGAGTTTCTTCTTATGTGTACTAAGTATGATAATGCTATTTCAAAATGCTCTACAAATCGGCAATTACATATTTGGAGCTAGTATGGTGTTTTTGCTTATCTCTTTGGGTATATCACTGAGAGAACTTCAAATAAGTACAAAGGCACTAAACTTGGAATTGAGTGATATGGAATTGAAGCGAAAACTTTAAAAGTTATTTCGATTTTAAAGAATCAATTTCAGCACGTTCTGGTACTTCGAAAAGCGACTGATCTGGCTCATCTTCAGTGAATAAGACATTGGTGAAATTAGATTCATATCTGATATCACCAATTGTATCATCTGAATATTTATAACCGGTAAACTTTGATGGAACTAACAAACCATTTACTTCTTGCCATTCGTATTTTAGGGCGTTATAATTCTCATGCTTTTCTCCTGAAAAATAAGTAACAGTATAAAGAAGCCATTCCATGTTATAAGTATCTGGATTGAAATGAGCGATATAGAAATCATTATCAGCATCTCCAACACCTTCCTTATAGGATACTTTTAAAGCTCTGTATGAAGTGCTGTCTAAAGTAACGATGCCTAGGTCCTCATACTGAATTCCTGGGTCTGCGAGGACATAGGGGATAGAAAAGAAATAGAAGATCAAATTATGATAGAATCTTGCGGACATTTCCCCAAATGCTTCTTTGTTAGGAGAGACCCATACTTGTTCACCATCCATGCCTAATTTAAAATCATCGCCAGTGATAAGCACTTTTCTTGATTTTAGATCAATAAGTTGAGTTTCAGATTTTTCCTCACCAAGTGTTGTTTCTAGATCATACAGCAAACTCTTAAAATTATTCCATTTATCAAGGCCGCCATGAGCTTCTAGAGCTTTTTGAAGAAGTTCAGGAAATTGAGTTTTGGCTATATCAATTTCAATGGTTTTAGTTGGTTCTTTTTCCTGACTTGATGGCGCTTGACATCCGGAAAATAAGGAAAAGATGACAAGAAAGGTGTATGATTTTTGCATGCTTAAAGTTATGTTGATTATACCGAATCCAATTGTCTTGAGGTTGACATAAACAAAGAAAGGGATGATTAATCATCCCTTTCTTTAAATACACTTTGCTAATTAAATTAATTCTCTAAAAATTCATCGTAAGACTTAAAAACAAGAGGTTCTATTTTAGCCTCTTCAATGAATTTGTTCATTTTCTTCATCTTACTCTGAGTCTTCTCAAAATTGGTTAAAGCTTCTTTAAATTGCTCTTCCAATAATGTCATGTTATCAATTTCAGATGAAGAAGGCGGTTCAAAACCTGAAGCAATTTTGCTGTAAAGGTTAGATAATTTCTCTCTTAGCTGAGGTTCTGCAGTGCCTACATAGTTATCTCCTGTAGTGATAACCAATTTTTCCTTTAAGTTATTTAACTCTTTTGATATAGGCTCTGCCACTTTTTTACCATTCGCATTTAAGCTCATTACTTCTTCAGACTGTACGATTGTCTCATCAATTTTATAAACTAAATAGGCTAATTGCTCTGACATATTGTACAGTTTCATCGTAGTTTCATGCAGTGCCTTTCGTTCTTCATCGGTTAGCCCGGAATTAGGGTCGTTGATCAGTTCCAATTCTGTATCATAAGTCTCCTTTCCCTTACGCATTACTACTTTGTATTTGCCAGCAGGTACCCGAGGAGAAGTAAAACCTCCAAAACTTAAAGTTTTTCCTTTAGCCAT
The DNA here is from genome assembly GCA_964351175.1 of uncultured Roseivirgaceae bacterium. Taxonomy (GTDB): domain Bacteria; phylum Bacteroidota; class Bacteroidia; order Cytophagales; family Cyclobacteriaceae; genus Fulvivirga. The sequence continues at coordinate 4,289 of CAYGNU010000257.1, forward strand.
TTTAGGTTGCTTAATGAGGTAGTTCCATGTTACTACATTTATACCTTTTGATTTTCCTGGTGTTAACTCTATAAGCTTTGTTCCATTTTCATCCAGAATATCGATAGCCATTTTGCCAAACGTATGACGCTTTTTTAAATAGTAGATTATTTTCGCATCCCTGTTCGGGTTTGGTCCTACATATTCTAACTCTGTACTGGTACCACCAAAATTACTTTCCTCGCTTATGACCGCGGGCTGACTATCAAAAAAATGAACATCCTCTTGCAAAACATCTTGACTGATTTGTCTTAAAGGGCTGATATCGTCAATAATAATTACTCCGCGACCATGAGTGCCTAAAACCAAATCATGCGTTTTTTTACTTAGCTCAATAAAATGCACGGCAACGGCCGGCATGTTGTTGGTAAACTTGTTCCAGTGTTTACCGCCATCAACGGTGATATAAAGTCCAAATTCTGTACCTAGATATAACAAATCAGGCTGAACAAAGTCTTCCTGGATGTTTCTTGCAAAGCCATACACTTCATCTGTAATAATAGATTTCCATGTTAAACCATAGTCCGTGGTTTTATAAGCATATGTGCTCATATCACCAGTAGTATGACCTTCAAATACTGCATAAGCAGTTCCTTTATTATGAACGCTTGCTTCTATGTGATAACACCAGGTGTTGGCAGGTAATCCTTGAATGTTCTTTACTGTATTTGACCAAGTATTTCCTCCATCTTTAGTTACCTGAACATTTCCATCATCGGTACCTACCCAAATTACTTTTTCATCTAATGGTGATTCTGCAATAGTGAAGATAGTTGTATGGTTTTCAGCGCCAGAATTATCGACAGATAATCCACCTGATTTTGATTGATCTTGCTTAGAGGGATCATTAGTGGTAAGGTCAGGGGATATTTTTGTCCATGTATCACCCATATCTTCTGACTTATGAAGAAACTGGCTACCCATATAAAATCTATCAGGCTGGTGTTCACTAATAGCCATCGGAGCATTCCAGTTGAAACTAAGTTTAGGATCTCCTTTTACTCGCAAAGGCTCCACCGTTTTAGTTCTTTTCATCACAATTTCGTAACGCCAAACAATTTCAGCTCCCTGCATTTCAGAATATACTATGTCTTTGGTCGGATGCTTTAAAACCCTAAACCCATCACCAAACCCAAGAACATTCCAGTCTCTAGCTTCTATACCACCTGGTGAGGCAGATGGACCATACCAAGAACCGTTGTCCTGCAATCCACCATAAATATTGTAAGGCTCTTTATCATCTATACTTATATGATAGAATTGTGATACGGGAATATTAGATACAATCTCGAAGGTTGTTCCACCGTTCCATGAGCGATATACACCGCCATCTGTTCCTGAATACATTCTATCTGAATCTTTTACATCAAAAAGAATATCATGAATATCAGGATGCATTTGGCCTAATCCCTTGAAAGTTTTACCTCCATCACGACTAATAGAGCCAAACAGACCGGCCTTAACTACAACATCTGGATCTCTAGGATCTATTACAATTCTCGAGAAGTAGAAAGGACGAACTACCAGACCAAAGTCGTTATTCAGATGGGTCCAGCTTTTTCCTGCATCATCGGATCTGTATAGACCTTTATCTTCATTCTTTTCGGATTCGATAACAGTGTATAAAATATTGCTATTGGATGGTGCTACTGCAAAAGCAAACCTTCCTAATTGTCCTTTAGGAAAACCATTATGAATTTTGTTCCAAGTTTTACCTGCATCTATTGATTTATATAGCGCGCTATTTACGCCACCAGAGCTAAATGACCAGCCCGTTCTTCTAAACTCCCACATGGCAGCATATATGGTACTTGGATTATTGGGGTCCATTATCAAGTCGCTACATCCAGTTTTAACATCGGCAAATAAAATTTGACTCCATGTAACACCGCCATCAGTGGTTTTATAAACACCACGCTCTTTGCTGTCTTTGTATAAGCCACCTAGAACGCCAACATATATTTCATTCGAGTTTTTTGGGTTGATTTCAATACTGCTGATTCTCTCAGAGTGGTCGAAACCCATTTTTTTCCAATTGTTGCCACCATCTAATGATTTGTATAAACCATCACCAACTGATGTGCTGTTACGTGTCCAGGTTTCTCCAGTACCTACCCAAACCACCTTATCAGGATCATTTGGGTCTACGGCAACCACGCCAATTGACTGTGGATGCTCATCAAAAATTGGGTTGAATGTAGCACCGCCATCATTTGATTTCCAAACCCCACCACCAGCAGTTCCTGCATATAAAATTCTGTTGTTTGT